>JAICYE010000253.1 GCA_025934385.1 Acidimicrobiia bacterium
ACGATCAACGGGATGCTGTCCCTCCTCGCGACCTCCGGACTCCTCCTTATGTAGGGCGGGCGCCCCGATATCGGCGCTCGCCTGCAGCCTCCTGCCCTCCCGGCAGGGGGTTTTTTCATTCCTGGGGACACCCCAGACCCCGGGTTGTTTGCCTGTGAAAGGACGAAAGTTATGCCCCCGCAGCCGACGAACCCCGAGAAGATGCCCTTCGAGAAGTACCGCCCGTTCCTGCCCCTCGTCCTCGAGGACCGCACCTGGCCGAACAGGCGGATCGAGAAGGCTCCCCTCTGGTGCTCGGTCGACCTCCGGGACGGCAACCAGGCCCTCATCGAGCCGATGGACCCCGTCCGGAAGCGGCGCATGTTCGACACGCTCGTCCAGATGGGGTTCAAGGAGATCGAGGTCGGCTTCCCCTCGGCCAGCCAGCCGGACTTCGACTTCGTGCGCCAACTGGTGGAGGAGGACCTCGTCCCGGAGGACGTCACCATCCAGGTCCTCACGCAGTGCCGCCCGGAGCTGATCGAGCGCACCTACGAAAGCCTGAAGGGCTGCCGGCGGGGCATCGTCCACTTCTACAACTCGACGTCGATCCTCCAGCGCCGCGTCGTCTTCGGCCTCGACAAGGCCGGCATCCAACAGATCGCCGTCGACGCCGCCAAGCTCTGCCGCAAGCTGGAGCAGACGATGGGCGACTCGGTGATCCTCTACGAGTACAGCCCGGAGAGCTTCACCGGCACCGAGATCGACTATGCCATCGAGATCTGCGCCGCCGTCACCGACGCCATCGAGCCGACCGACGAGCGCAAGCTGATCCTCAACCTGCCGGCCACCGTCGAGATGTACACGCCGAACATCTACGGCGACGTCATCGAGTACTTCCACCGCAACGTGCCCCACCGGGACAAGATCGTGCTGTCGCTCCACCCCCACAACGACCGGGGCTGCGCGGTGGCCGCCGCCGAGTTCGGCGTCATGGCCGGTGCCGACCGGGTCGAGGGCACGCTGTTCGGCAACGGCGAACGGACCGGCAACGTCGACGTCGTCACCATCGCCATGAACCTGTTCAGCCAGGGCGTCGACCCCGAGATCGACATCTCCGACATCGACGCCCTTCGCCGGGTGGCCGAGTACTGCAACCGCCTGCCGGTCCACCCCCGCCACCCCTACGTCGGCGAGCTCGTCTACACCGCCTTCTCCGGCAGCCACCAGGACGCCATCAAGAAGGGCTTCGACGCCCTCGGTACGGACTACGGCGTCTGGGAGGTGCCGTACCTTCCGATCGACCCCAAGCATGTCGGCCGCAGCTACGAGGCGGTCATCCGGGTCAACTCCCAGTCCGGCAAGGGCGGCGTGGCCTACATCATGAAGGCCGAGCACGGCTTCGACCTCCCCCGCCGGCTCCAGATCGAGTTCTCCCGCACCATCCAGACCATCAGCGAGGACACCGGTACCGAGATCTCGCCCGTCCGGATGTGGGAGGCCTTCGAGACGGAATACCTCCAGTTCCCGGTGGACGGGTCGGTCGAGCTGATCTCCCACGAGACGACCACCGGGCCGTCGGGGGCCAAGGTCACCGTCCAGCTCCGGGTCGACGGGCAGCACCGCACGGTCGTCGGCGAAGGCAACGGGCCGATCGACGCCTTCGTCGCCGCCCTCCAGGCCGACCTCGGCGTCGACCTCGACGTCACCGACTACTCGGAACACGCCGTCGGGTCCGGCTCGGGCGCCACCGCCGTGGCCTACGTCGAGATGCAGTCCGCCGACGGCGCGACCCTCTGGGGTGTCGGCCGCCACGAGAGCATCCTCACCGCGTCGCTGCGGGCCATCGTCAGCGCCGTCAACCGGCGCCGCCGCTCCGAGACGGTCATCGAGCAGCACCGCCCCTACTGAGAACAACGACCGGCGTTCCTGCGCAACACCTCCTGTTGCGGAGGAACGCCGGTCCGGCGACTAATCGAGTTCGATCGGCTTGGCGTCGAGGATCCCGGGCTGGGCCCGGAGGTCGTCGGCGACCTCGGGCGTGATCACCGAGTCGGTGGCGAGGACCATGAGGGCGTGCTCGCCGGTGGGCCCGCGGCCCAGCGCCATGTCGGCGATGTTGATCCCCGCCCGGCCGAGCGTGGTGCCGACCACGCCGATCATCCCCGGCCGGTCGTCGTTGCGGACGACCAGCATGTGCCGGGACGGCGGCAGGTCGACGATGTGGTCGTCGATGCCGACGATGCGGGGCTGCTCGCTCCGGCCCGACAGGGTGCCGGCCACGGCCACCGTCCGGTCGCCGATGCGGCCCCGGATGGAGATCAGGTTGACGTAGTCGCGCGACGACGACGTCTTCGTCTCCCGGACCACGAGGCCCCGCTGCTCGGCCATCTGCGGGGCGTTGACGAAGCTGACCGGCTCGGCCGAGACCGGCGTGAAGAGACCCTTGAGCACCGACAGGCCGAGGATGCGGCAGTCGTAGTCGGCCACCTGGCCCTCGAAGGTCAGCTCCAGCGTCTCGGTCACACCGCCCGCCAGGCCGCTGAACAGCCGGCCGAGCCGTTCGGCCAGCGGCAGGAAGCGCCGTACGGTCTCCGACGCCTCGCCGGCGGCGACGTTGACGGCGTAGGGCACGAAGTCGCCCCGCAGCGCCAGCACCACCTGCTCGGCGATCGTCTGGCCGGCCTTGTCCTGGGCCTCGACCGTCGAGGCGCCGAGGTGCGGGGTGACCACCACCGACTCCAGCTCGAACAGCGGGCTCTTGGTCATCGGCTCCTCGGCGAAGACGTCGAGGGCCGCCCCGGCCACCCGGCCCGAGACGAGGGCGTCGTAGAGGGCCTCCTCGTCGAGGATGCCACCCCGGGCGGCGTTGACGATGCGGATCCCCGGCTTGGCCCGGGCCAGCAGCTCCCGGCCGATCAGGCCCCGGGTCTCCGGGGTGCGGGGCAGGTGGATCGTGAGGAAGTCGGACTGCGCCGCCACCTCCTCCACCGTCGGCAGCAGGTCGACGCCCATCTGCCGGGCCCTCTCGGCGCTGACGTAGGGGTCGTAGGCGATGAGGTGCATCCCGAAGGCCAGCGCCCGCTGGGCCACCAGCCCGCCGATGCGGCCGAGCCCGACGATGCCCAGCGTCTTGCCGTGGAGCTCGACACCCTCCCACTTCGACCGGCGCCAGTTCCCGCCCTTCAGGTCGGCGTCGGCCTGGGGGACGTTACGGGCCTGGGCGATCAGCAGCGCCAGGGCGTGCTCGGCGGCCGAGAGGATGTTGGACTGCGGGGCGTTGACCACCATCACGCCCTTGCGGGTGGCGGCGCCGACGTCGACGTTGTCGAGGCCGATCCCCGCCCGGCCGACCACCACCAGGTCGGTGCCCGCCTCGAGGACCTCGGCGGTGACCTGGGTGGCGCTGCGGATGACCAGTGCCGAGGCGCCCCGGACGGCGCCGAGCAGTTCCTCGGGGGAGAGCCCGACGGCGACGTCCACGTCGAAGCCGGCGGCGGCCAGCGTCTCCAGGCCCACCTGGGCCAGCGGTTCGGTGACGAGCACTCGGGAAGCCACTCCTCGCACCTCATCCTCTCCGGCCGAATCCCCGCGCCAGCGGCCGAGTTCGGATTCGGCGCTCGCGATAAGGCTAACCGCCCCGGTCCACCAACCCCCCTCCGGCGCCGCCTAGCCTTGGAGGCCATGCCCCGGCGCCCGATCATCGCCCCGGTGTGGGCGCTGTTGTGCCTGATGACCATCGTGACCGCCGCCGGCCCGGCCGGCGCCCAGGCGCCCGCGGGGCCGGCCTACCCCGCCAAGGCCTGGATCGTCGTCGACGCCGGCAGCGGCAAGATCCTCGACGCCTACAACGAGCACGAGGCGCTGCCCCCGGCCAGCACCACGAAGCTCATGACCGCCCTGGTGGCGACCGAGAAGCTGCCCCCCGGCGCCACCGTCACGGTCAGCGCCGTGGCCGCCGCCCAGCCGGCCATGCGGATCGGCATGGAGGCCGGCCAGCAGTGGACGCCGGACGCCGCCATGCACTCCCTCATGATCGTGTCGGCCAACGACGCCGCCTACGCCCTGGCCGAGGCCACCTCGGGAAGCCTGGCCGCCTTCGCCGACGACATGAACGCCGCCGCCCTCCGGTACGGCATGGTCGACAGCCACTTCGCCGACCCGGCCGGCTTCGACGACGCCGCCGCCTTCGGGGGCGGCAACCGGGTCAGCGCCTACGACCTGGCCGTCGCCGCCCGCAACGTCCTCTCCGTGCCCGAGCTCATGGCCATGGCCGGCACGACGAAGTACAGCTTCGACGGGCCCGACGGGCACGGCCACGTGCTCTACAACCACGACAAGCTGATCAACCGCTATCCCGGCGCCACCGGCCTCAAGACCGGATACACGGCGCTGGCCGGCCACACCTTCGTGGGGACGGCGACGCGCGACGGCCGCACGATGATCGCCGTCGTCCTCAACGCCGACGACTTCTACAACATCGCCTCCAAGCTCCTCGACAAGGGCTTCGCCACGCCGGCCGACGCGGCCGGGCTGGGCGATCCGCTGCCGCCCGTCCGGGTCCAGCCCTACCGGCTGCCGCTG
>JAICYE010000001.1 GCA_025934385.1 Acidimicrobiia bacterium
GCGATCCGACGAAGGCGCCGGCGGTCGTCCACGGCCTCGTCGACAAGGGCGCCGTCGTCCGAGCACCCGATCCCCACGACCGCCGCGTCTGGATGGTCGCCCTCACGCCGTCGGGCCGGACGCTGTGGGCCGAGACCGCCCGCATCGACCGCTCGATCCGGCGTGTCCTGCGGGACGGGACGAGCGAAGAGGACCGGGCCCGGCTCGACGCCCTGCTGACCACCATCAACCGCAACGCCGACACGCTCACAACGCCCGGCGGCTAGCCGGCCGGAACTGCGGGATCCCCAGCAGGTAGAGCTGCGTGACGCGCTTCGCCGCCCGGGCGACGTCGATGTCGGCGTCGCGCAGGAGCCCGTCGAGCGCCACCCCGTAGTTGAGGCTCCACATGGTCCGGTTGAGGACGTCGAGCTCGACGCGTCGGCCGGGCCAGCCGTCGATGGCGGCCAGCACGTCCCGGGTGCGGCCGTAGACGCGGGGGTGGAGCTGCGAGCGGTAGAACGAATCCTCGCCGGTCAGGTCGGAGAACAGCGCCACGCCGAGGTAGGGCACCGCCGCCACCATGAAGCCGAGCATGAGCTCGTTGAGCCGGCGGACGAGGTCGGCGGCGGTGATCGGCCCGCCCGACGTGAGTTCCTCCACGGCCGCCTCGAAGTCGTCGATGATCCGCTCCACCGGTTCGTGCACGGCGGCCCGGTACAGCTCGTCCTTGGAGGCGAAGTAGCGGTACAGGTAGGCCTCGGTGATGCCGGCCCGCTCGGCGATGTCGCGCAGGCGGCCACCGGCCCGGCCCGATTCGACGAACACGTCGCGGGCGGCGTCGACGATCAGTGCCCGGCGCGCCTCGGCGGACAGGCGTTTCCGCCGGGGCCGCTCCTCGCCGTCGTCCACGAGATCGACGTTAACAGAGACCCCCTGCCTCCAGTCCGCCTGCCTACAATCCGCTGATGGAGCAGGCGTCGCGACCGAAGCGGACACGGCTGTCGGCCGAGGAGCGCCGGGAGAATATCCTCGAGGCCGCCCGCCGGGTGTTCCTGGAGTCGGGCTTCGCCGGCGCCCGGACGAGGCGCATCGCCGAGGAGGCGGGCATCACCGAAGCGCTGCTCTACCGCTTCTACCCGTCGAAGAGCGAGATCTTCCGGGCGGCCGTCCACGAGCCCCTGCAACGGTTCGTCGACGAGCTGCTGGCCACCACGCAGGACATCGACCCGGCCCGCGGCGACCGGCGGGACCGGCTCCGCCAGGTCAACGAGATGCTGCTGCGGTTCATGGCCGACTCGGTGCCGTTCCTGGCCGTGGTGCTCCTGTCCGAGCTCGGCGAAGCCCGCCACTTCTACCAGGAAGAGCTCCACCCCACGCTGTCCCGGCCCATCTACGAGGTGGTCTCCCGCATCACCGGCTGGCGGCAACGGGATGGGAGCCTGATCTTCGCCGCCATGTTCGGCACCCACATGGGGCTGGCGCTCGACGCCCTGCTCCGGGACCGTGATCTCGACGCCGCCAAAGTGGCCCGGCAGCTGACCCAGCTGTTCTCCGACGGGATGCCGGAGGAGGTGCAGACGGCCCCGGTGACCTTCCGCCCCCGCCGGGCCGCCTCGTTGCCGCGCTGAAAAGGAAGTTAGTACTCTCTCATCTTATGGGAGAGCCGGCAACGATGGATCCCGACGACATCCTCATCGAGCTGTTGAGCGACCCGCAGACGCAGGATCCGTATCCGCTCTACCGCACCCTGCGGGAGACGGCGCCGAATCACCCCAGCATGCTCGGCGTGCGCTTCGTGAGCAGCCACGCCGGCTGCACCGAACTGATGCGGTCCCACGACTTCACCACCGGGTTCGGCCTGGCCGGCGGTGGCTTCGAGGACCGGCCGTTCATCAGGAAGACCATGGAGATCCTCGTCTTCACCAACGGCGAGCAGCACACCCGGCTCCGCCGGCTGGTGGGCCTGGCCTTCTCGCCCCGCACGGTGGAAGGCGTCGTCCCCCGGCTCCGGGCCTTCGCCGACCGGCTGCTCGACGACCTGGCCGCCGCCGGCGGGGCGGAGCTCGTCACCGAGTACGCCATGCCGGTCCCGGCCATGGCCCTGACCGAGATGCTGGGCGCGCCGTTCGAGGACCACCGTACGATCCAGGGCTGGGTCGACGCCGTGGCCAACTCCATGCGGCCGGTGCTGGAGGACGAGCTCGTCCGGGCGGCCGACGTCGCCACCGGGGAGTTCGACGGCTACATCCGCGAGCTCATCGCCGAGCGTCGCCGCCGGCCCGGCGAGGACCTACTGAGCGCGCTGATCGCCGTCGAGGAGGAGGGCGACCGGCTGACCGAGAACGAGCTGGCCAATCTCCTGTTCACGATCATGGCCGCCGGCAACGAGACGACGACGAGCCTCATCAGCTCGGGCACGATGCTGCTCCTCGACCATCCCGACGAGCAGAAGAAGCTGGTCGCCGACCCCGGGCTGATCGGCAACGCCGTCGAGGAGATCCTCCGGTACGAGGCCCCGATCCAGAACGCCTTCATGCGCATCGCCGCCCGCGACACCACCCTCCTCGGCGACGAGGTCGTCGAGGGCGAGATGGTGGCGGCGCTGATCGGGGCGGCCAACCGCGACCCCGATGTCTTCCCCGACCCCGACCGGTTCGTCATCGACCGGCCGGGCGCCGAGGCACACCTGTCGTTCGGCGCCGGCATCCATTTCTGCCTCGGCCGCAGAGTGGGCCTGCAGAGCGGGATGCTGGCCCTCGACGCGCTGCTCCGCCGGTTCCCCGACCTGCGGCTGACGGAACGGCCGGCGTGGCGCAAGACCGTCCCGACCCGGCGCCTCGACCGCCTCGACGTGACCATCGGCTGACCACGCACCGACACCTCCCTCAACCAGGACGGCACGGGTCCTGGAACGGCAACCACTTCGGCGTGGTCCCCGGAGGACCGGCGTTCCTGCGCAACGCCCCCTGTTGCGGAGGAACGCCGAAGCTGGCGACCGTCCGGGATTGCCGGGACACGGGCGGGAGTGTGAGCCACGGCGGGCGGCCCGAGCGGCGCCGGGCGGGCGGTTCTACCCATCACGAGGCGTGATTAAAAGCCCTTGATTTCGTGGAATGAACCGGACACACAGTCGCAAAGGGAACACAAGGGAACTCGAGGAGTGACAGAGATGACGTCGTTCAAAGCGACAAGCCGCAGATTCGTGGTCGGATCCGTGATCGGTACGCTGGCCGTGATGGGCTCGCTGGCCGGCGTTGCTCACGCCGACACCACCCCCGCCCTCCCCGGCATTCAGGTCGACAACCCCGCCCCCCCGGGACCGGTCCCGTCCCCGCCCGACATCCAGCACCCGCCGGCCACCCCGGTTCCCCTCCCCGGCGGCGGTGGCTGATCGCTGATCACCAGAGAGCGTCTGCAGTACTGACGGCCGGCCACCCGGATTCGGGGGCCGGCCGTCAGCTTGCCGGCGTCCAGTTCGGGGCGCAGATGAAGGCCTCGGAGGCCGGCGTGAGGAACTTCTTGTCCTTGAACGTCACCGGGATCACGCAGAGGTTGACTTCGCTGCGATCGGCTTGGCGGGGGAAGGTGATCCCCGGGAGCAGGCCGCCGAGCGTCTCGTTCTTGAGGCGGTACATGGCCTCGGTGATCTCGGCCGGGGTCGGGTCGTCGTCGAGCAGCGGCGCGATCCGGGCCTCGAGCAGCTGGCCCATCACGTAGGCGGCGCCGCCGAGCTCGCCGAGCGGCGCCTTGGGCTGGTACGTCCGCATGGCCTTCACGTACGGCGCCATCTTCGGCGAGTTGAACGGCGGAATGCGGGAGTAGGTGAGCAACCCGTCGAGCTCATCGGCGTAGTTGAGGGCGTCGGTGTGCTGCATGTTATGGGTTGCCGACAGGACGGGGTGGTAGTTCTGGCGGTGGGCCGACTGGGCGACACGGTTGACGGTGGCGATGTCGGCGAACGTCATGAGGATCTCGACGCCGGCCTGCTGGGCGCGGAGGACCTCAGCGGTGTAGTCGGGCTGGGCGAATGAGATCTGGGCGTCGTAGACGACCTCGAGGCCCTTGTAGCCCGACAGCTTACGGATGCCGTCCTTGACCAGGGAGCAGGCCGCCACCTCCCGGCACCACAGGATCCCGATCTTCTTCTTGTCGGTCTGGGCGGCCAGCGACAGCATGAAGCCCCAGGCCGTGCCCTTGTCGGCGGCCATGAACGGCTGGAACACCGCCGCCGAGTAGTCGGCCTTCGTCTCCGCCCCCATCTGCCCGAGGACGGGGATGCCCTTCTGCTCGAGGTAGGGCAGCACCGGCACCAGCGTCCCGATGGCGTAGGGGTAGAAGAAGGCGACGACCTTGTCGCCCTCCACCATCTGGCGGACGACGGCCTGGGCCCGGGCGGGATCCCCGCCGTCATCGGCCAGGATCATGCGGACGGGGTGGCCGGCCAGGCCGCCCCGGGCGTTGACGTCGGCCACCCAGGCCCGGATGGCCGGCGGGGCCGGTCCGGAGATCGTGCCCAGCGGTCCGGCCTCGACGCCGAACGAGCCGAAGACGATCTCGCTGCGCTTCACCGGGGCCTGCGGCGCTCCCGAGGCGGCACCGCCGGACGGGCCGGCCGCCGGACTGGCACCCGACCCGGCGGCACCCGCCGTCGCCGCCGCCCGCTGGCCGGACGGGCCGATTCCGCCGCTGCCACCCGACTGGCCGCCGGTCGGCAGCGCCGCCGAGGCGGGGTTGGAGCGCGATGCCGTCGCCGCGCTGCCGGCCGCGCCGGCGGCGGCACCGGACCCGGCGGCGACATCCGACGATCCTCCGCTACCGGCCGTGCCGCCGCCGACCGCGCTTCCCGGTCCGGCCGCTGTCTCGCCCGGCGCCGCGGTGGAACCGGCCCCTGCGGCGTTCCCGGCGGCGTCGTTCGTCCCACCCGCCGCGGCCGGCACCAACGGCGCGCCGGAACGGTCGGCCGAGATGCCCCGGGCGGCGAGGCGCTCCTCCCGGGTGGTGACGTTGCCGCAGGCGCCGACGACCATGGCGGCGCACAGCAGCGCCAGGAGATGCCTGCGCATCGCGCTCCCCTTCTCGATCGGGCCGCCGTCCATCAGGCGGCGCCCTCCAGGTACCGGGCGAAGACCGCCCCCGCCGTGCACTCCGCCGGTTCCCCGGCGAAGACGATGTTCCCCTTGCCGAGGATGTAGACGTAGTCGGCCACGGACAGAGCCCGTTCGACGTACTGCTCGACCAGCAGCACCGAACGGCCTTCCCGGCGCAGCGCGCCGAGCGCGGCGAAGATGTCGTCGACCACGACCGGCGCCAGCCCCATCGACAACTCGTCGGCCAGGATCAGCGGCGCCCCGGTGACGAACGCCCGGGCCATGGCCAGCATCTGCTGCTGGCCACCCGACAGCGTCCCGGCCGGCTGGTCGAGCCGGTCGCCGAGGACGGGGAACAGGTCCGCCGCCCGGTCGACGGCCGGTGCCAACCCGCCCACCTCGGCCTGCACCACCAGGTTCTCCCGGACGGTCAAGCGCCGGAAGATCCCCCGTCCCTCGGGAATGAGACAGACGCCGCGCCGGGCGCGGCGGTGGGTGGAGAGGCGGCCGACGTCCTCGCCCCGGAACCGGATGCGGCCGGCGGTCGTCGGGAGGAGACCAGCGATCGTGCGCAGCAGGGTCGACTTGCCCGCGCCGTTGGCCCCGAGCAGCACCACCGTGGCTCCTTCGGGCACGGTCAGGTCGACGCCCCGCAGGACCTCGGTGCGGCCGTAGCCGGCCCGCAGGCCCCGGACCTCAAGCAGCGCCATCGCTCACCTCCGCCGTCGCCAGCCGGGAGCTCTCGATCCGCTCCCGCAGCCGCACGCTGCCGAGACGCCATTCGTGGCCCCGGGCCAGGGCGGCCCAGTCGGGCCGGCGCACGAACCCGACGAGGCCGTTGCGGGCCTGGCTGAGGACGATGGCCGCCACGCCGAAGGCGACCGGCTGCCACTGCAGCACGGTCGGCGAGTCGAACACCGCCGGGACCCAGACCAGAAGCACGGCGGCCAGCACCGCGCCGCCGAGCGACAGCGGCCCGGCCGTCACCAGAGCGGCGACCCAGACGAGCGACTGGAAGAAGTCGAAGGTCTGGGCGTTGACCGACAGCGTCAGCGTGCCGAGCAGCCCGCCGGCCACCGCGGCCAGGAACCCGGTGAAGCAGAACACCAGCACCCGGGGCACGAGCGGGTTGACGCCGAGGCTCTGCATCGCCGTCGGCGAATCGGCCAGACCCCGCAGCACCCGCCCGAGGCGGGTCACCCGCACCGCTTCGACGGCGACGACTCCCATCAGGACGAGGACGGCGACGAAGACGAAGAACGCCTTGTCCCCGGCCAGCGAGGCCCCGAAGATCTCGGGACGGCGGATCGTCAGGATGGCCTTCCCGCCGAAGGCCGCCTTCGTCGGATAGAGCAGGTCCTCGGCCAGGACGCCAAAGCCGAACGTCGCCAGGGCCAGGAACAGGCCTGACAGGCGGATGGCGGGGAGCGCCACCATCGCCCCGACCGGAACCATGACGAGCCCGGCCAGCACCAGCGCCACCAGATAGGGGACGCCGGCGTCGACCAGCCGGGCCAGCGTCGTCGCTCCGAGGGCCACGAACACGACGTGGCACAGCGACACCTGGCGGGACATGCCGACGAGCAGCCCGAGACTGGAGAAGATCAGCACGAAGGCGGCCACGGCGGTGGCGGTGAGGAGCCGGCTGCTGCTCAGGTGGCCGGGCAACACCGCCGCCACGACCACCAGCGCGGCGATCAGCTTCGCCGGAAAGCGGCCGGCGGCCACGACCCCCGTCCGCCCCCGCTGGTCGGTGCGGGTCAGCTCGAGGAACTTCCCCTTCGGCGAGAACACCAGCACGGCGAAGAGCACGATGAACGGCAGGCTCGACGGCAGCCCGGCCAGCGCCTGGTGGCCCACGACGAACTTCGTGGCCAGCTGGGCGGCGACGCCGATCGCCAGGGCCCCGGCGTAGGTCAGCGGCAGGCTGACGAGGCGCCCGACGGCGGCGGCGCCGAACGAGTAGAGCACGAGCAGCGTGAGGCGGATGGCGTCGAGCCCGAGGATGGGCGACAGCAGGATGCCCGACAGCGCGGCGAAGGCGCAGCCGATCACCCAGCTGGCCGTCGTGACCGTGCCGGCGCTCACCCGGGACAGCTCCGACAGCGGCCGGTCGTCGACCACCGCCCGGGTCAGGATCCCGAAGCGGGTCCGGAAGAACAGCGCCAGCCCGACCCCGGAGACGGCGGCTATCACGAGGAGGATCACCTGGTCCCAGCCGACGTTGACGCCGGGCAGGCGGAACGTCGACTGCGGCAGGAACGGCTCCACCCGCCGGGGGGCGGCGCCGTAGAGCACGAGGAACAGGCTCTGGACGGCGATCAGCAGCCCGAGGGAGACGACCACGTAGGTGGAGCTCGGCGCCCCTTCCAGGCGGCGCAGCAGGAGCCGGTCGATGACGACGCCGATGGCCGGGCCGACGGCGAGGACGGCGATGCCGGCCGCCAGCCAGGTCGGCAGCCCGGCGTCGGCCCGGAGGCTGTAGAACACGAACGTGGCCGCCATCCCGACCGCGCCGTGGGCGAAGTTGAACACGCCCGAGGTCTTGTAGGTGACCACGAGCCCCATGGCGGCAATGGCGTAGACCGACCCCGACGCCAGCCCGGCCACGATGAACGGCAGGTAGGCGCGCACGTCGGCTCAGCGGCCCGGGCCGGGTTCGGCCACCCGCGGTCCGGACAGCCCGGGTTCGCAGAGCCCGCAGGGCTTGGCGTCGACGGCCAGGCCGGCGCGGTCGCGGCGGGTGGCGGCCCGGCCCTCCAGCGCCCGGCAGCCCGTCCGGTGGTAGAGCGTCAGGCCGTCGACGACCCAGACCTCCTCGGTGGCGGGCGGGTGCCCGCTGTCGTCGCCGTCGCCCTCGTCGGCCAGCCAGGGGCCGAGCGCCGCCAGGGTGCGCCGTTCCAGGCCACCCTTCAGCTGGCCGACCATCGCCCCGGCCAGCACGGCCATCACGAGGCTGCCCGAAAGGGCGAGCCCGACGCCGCCGGCGACGTGGTCGGTGCTCGGCTGGTGGGCGGTGAGCAGCGCTCCGGCGACGAACAGCCCGGCGGCCACGACGCCGCCGAAGAGCGCCAGCCGGCGGAAGCGGCGAACGGCGAGCAGGCCGGGCGCGGCCGGGGCCGGGGCCGGGGCCGGGGCCGGGGCCGGGGCCGGGGCCGGCGGGGCGAGCGGCGATCCGGCGGTCACGGCCGGGACGCCGTTGCCATTGGGGCCGTTAGGGCGGTTGGGGCCATTGGGGCCGTCGGCGCGGCCCGGGCCGCCCGGCGGCGGCGGGCGGACGTCGACGACGAGCTCGGGATGGGTCTCGGCCAGGGCCCGGTGGATCCGGTCGAGCTTCTCCTCCACCCGTTGCAGCTTGCGGAAGTCGTCGTGGAGGTCGGCCGACAGCAGCAGTGTGGCGCCGACCCCGAGCAGGAACATGCCACCGATGCCCCCGGTGACGAGATAGGAGATCTCGTCGATGACGTCGGCGGCGGTGCGGACCCCGGTGAACCCGAAGACCAGTGCCACCGCGCCGGCCAGCACGAAGGCGTACCCGGCCAGCCGGTCCCACTCGGCCCGGAGGAAGCGCGTCAGGTCCATCTACACGACCCTCGGCAATACCCTGCGGCTGGTACCCGCCCCTCGGCGTGCCCGGGCTCCAGCCGTTCTGTGGTCACGAACCTGCCACATACGCAGGTTCGTGACCAGAGAAGCTCCGAAGGACCCGTCCGGTACTGCCGGATAGTTCGCGAAGCGCATCAGGCCCTCACCTTCGTGACCTTGTAGCGGTGCAGCCGGGTGGCCAGGAACAGCGCTGTGGCGCCGAGGGCCAGCAGCGAGAACAGCGCTCCGGTGGTGGCCAGATCGGGCACGACCGGCGCCGGCCGCAGCCCGGCCGCCACCCCCGCCCGCAACGGCGCGGCCGCGAGGCCGGCGCCGGACGGTGCGGCGTTGGCGGCGGGCACGACCGATGCCGCCTCAGAGCCGGCACCGGCGGCGGGATCACCGGAGCCGGAGCTCGCCGCCGCCGCGGCGGAACCCGAAGCGCCCGGCGCTTCGCCGGCGTCGGTGTCCCGCACCGCGGCCGGACCGCCCCCCTCCACGGCGGGACCGCCGGAGCCGGCGGCGTCGGACGGCGCCGCGCTGACCGCGGGCCCCTCGCCCGCCACCGGGCCGCCGGACGGGCCGCCGGACGCGGTCTGGTCGCCGCCCGCCACCGGCCCGTCCACCGGGGCGTCGGCCGACCCGACGACGATCTCGCTCGACGCTCCACCGATGCGCAGCACCAGCGTCCCCTTGGGATTGCCGGGAGCCGGGATCACCTGCCGGCTGGTGATCACGAGGGCGTCGGCGCTGCCCGGCCGGCCCGTCGGGGCGACGGCGACGCTGATGCCGGCCTGGCCGAGCAGCTCGTTGTCAGACGAGGCGCCCCGGCCAACGGGCGCCGGGACCGTGTGGTCGGCGGCATGCACGCCGTCGGCACCGATGGTCACCGCATGGCCGGCCACGGCCGCCCCCTCCACCACCAGCTGGCTGTGCGTGACGGGCCGGCTGTCGGCCGGCGCCAGCGTCGTCTCCGACCGGGAGCGGACGGCGGCGATGCGGAGCAGCCCGCCCCCCACCGACAGCCCGGTGTCGGCGGTCTCGGCCACGACGCGGGCGACGCCGCCGTCGTCGAGCGCCGCCGTCGTCTGCGCCCGGGAGCCCGACGCGGCGCTCGGCCCCTGGAAGGCACCGGCGGCCACCGTCCTCCCGGCCTGGGCGACGGCCGAGATGGCGTAGGCGCCGCTCGGGTCGTGGACCTCGGCCGACGGGGCGGTGGGATAGTCGGCCCGGACCTGGAAGGGATAGGCGAGCGGCACGGACCGACCCATGGCCGCTGACGCCGTGCCCGGGGCGGTGACGGCGTTCTCGCCCGGCCACGGCAGGGAGGAGAACGACGTCGCCCGCCCCGTGGAGTCGGCCACCGACTCGGTCACCGGCCCGCCGCCGTCGAAGAACTCCGACACGATCACGTAGTCGGGAACGGTGTACGTCGCCCGCAGGCCCTGGGCCCGGCCGGTGGCGACGACGCTGCGAGCCCCGCCGACGATCGCGCCCGAGCCGCCGCCGCCCGGCCCGGCGCCGGCCGATTCCGCCCCGGCCGGAGCCGGCGCCACGCCGGCCGGCGCGACCAGCACGATGAGCGCGCCGGCGGCGGCGAGCAGCCTCAGGCCCGGTCTGCGCCGCATGGTCTCCCTCCCGACGGCCGATCGTACCGGGGCCGCCGGGAGCGCTTCAACGGTGGCCCGGGCGACTGCACCCGCCCCCGATATTATGGAGAGTACTTACTTGCAGATCAATAAGTAGCCAGCTACTTACTTCACCGGTTCTCTTTCACCCGCGGCCGCCCCGTCAGCGGCCGAGGAACTTCGGAACCGAACCGTCCCGCAGGGCCTGGACGGCGACCCGGGCGTCGTCGCTGGCCAGCGTGATGCGTTGGTTGTCCCACTCCAGCTCGAGCTGGGCGCGGAGCGAGCTGTCGAGCGAGGCCCGCAGCGCCCGGACGTGGGCCCGGACGCCGAGCGGCGCCTTGGCCGCCAACTCCCCGGCCAGGGCCTGGGCCCGGGGCAGGACGTCGCCGGCCGGCACCACCTCGTGGACCAGGTTGCGGGCGAGCGCCTCGGGGGCCGGCAGGCGCCGGTCGCGCAGCAGCATGTCAGTGGCGGCCGGCAGCCCGACGATGCGGGGCAGGAACCAGCTGAGGCCCATCTCGGGCCCCACGCCGACGGCCAGGAACGCCGTCTGGAAGCGGGCGTCCTCGGCGGCGATGCGGAAGTCGTGCAGGAGCGCCAGGGCCAGGCCCCCGCCGGCCACCGAGCCCGTCAGGGCGGCGATCGTCGGCTTCTGCAGCGCCATCCAGCCCAGCACCCAGTGGCCCATGCCGAGCCGGTCGAAGCGGCGGCCCTGCTCCGACAAGGGCGGAAGGCCCTTCTCCCCGGCGAAGCCGGGATTGTGCAACATCTCGTCGGCCGACGAGCCGAGGAAGCGCTCGAGGTCGTCGAAGTGGGCCGAGGCGCACCAGATCGGGCCGGTGGCGGCGGTGACGACGGCCCGGACGGCGTCGTCCCGCTCGAGCTCGCCGGCCGCCTCGAGGAGGTCCTTGAGCAGCGTGCCGCCGACGGTGTTGTGCTCGGTGGCCGGCGTCATCGTCAGCGTGGCCACGCCGCCGTCGACGCGGATGTCGACGTCTCCGTGCACCTCAGCCACCTCCCGGCCGCGCCCACGCCCACCTTCGGCCGGTCGTTGGGCCTCGGCGCACGGTCAACGGCGCTCCTCCCGTCCGACGGTGAGCCCCAGCGCCTCCAGGTCCCAGGTCCCCGGCGTCACGCCCGCCGCCCGCAGCTCGTGCTTGAGGACCCGGCCGATGGCGTTCTTCGGCAGCGCCGGAAGCAGCTCGACGTAGCGCGGCACGGCGAAGTACGGCAGGGTGGCCCGGAAGTGGTCGAACAGCTCCTCCGGCGTCGTCGTCTCCCCGGCGGCGAGGACGATGCAGGCCTTGACGTCGTCCTCCGTGGCCGCCGACGGCACGGCGTGGACGGCCACCTCGGCCACCTTGGCGTGCTGCACGATCGCCTGCTCGAGTTCCATCGACGACACATTCTCACCCCGGCGGCGCAGCGCGTCGTTCTTCCGGTCGACGAAGGAGACGAAGCCGTCCTCGTCCATGCGGCCGTAGTCGCCGGTGTGGTGCCAGAGGTTGCGGAACGTGTGCAGCGTCTCCTCGGGCCGGCCCCGGTAGCCGGAGAACATCGAGTCGGGCTCGAGCGGCCGCACGGCGATCTCCCCGACCTCGCCCCGGGGCACCTCGAGGTCGTCGTCGTCGACGATGCGCACGTCGAGCCACGGCGCCGGCAGCCCGGCCGTGTCCCGCCGCCGTTTCCCCGTCAGCCGGTTGAAGGTCACCGGGGCGCACTCCGTCTGGCCGTAGCCCTCGGCGTTGACCGGAGCGCCGAAACGGGCCTCGAGCTCGAGCTGGCGGGCGGGCGGCAGCGGGATCCACATCGAGTACCGGATCCGGTGGTGGCGATCATCGGGAGCCGGCGGCGTGGCCAGCACGGCCAGGGCCATGGCGCCCACGCCCATGGTGACGGTGGCGCCCACCGCCCGGGCCCGGGGGAAGAAAGCCGAGGCCGAGAAGGCCGGCTCGATGACCAGCGTCAGGCCGCCGGTGAGGCAGGCCATCAGCGCCAGCGCCTGCCCGCTCAGGTGGAACAGCGGAAAGGCGGTGAAGACGACGTCGTCGGGACTCAGCTCGCACACGCCCCGCCAGGCGTCGCCGATGTGGACGAAGTACCCCTGGGTGATCAGGCAGCCCTTCGGCGGGCCGGTCGTGCCCGACGTGTAGATGATCGAGGCGAGGTCGTCGGGTCGGGGGACGGGCAGGGCCGCACCGGTCGCCGGGTCGCCGTCGAGACCGGCGTAGGCGATGGTGGGGACGGGCAACCCGTCCTGCGAATCGTCGAGCGTGACAATGCGCTGTACCTCCGGCAGCCGGTCCAGCAGCGGAGCAACCGCGGCGAGGCCGGGGCCGTCGACCACCACCGTGCCGGCGCCGCAGTCGGCCAGCTGGTAGCGGAGGAACTCCCCCTTGAGGAAGGTGTTGATCGGCACCTGCACCGCGCCGAGCCGGGCGCAGGCGAAGAACAGCTCGACCATCTCGATACGGTTGGCGGTGAGGAGAGCGACCCGGTCGCCGGCGGCGACCCCGGCGGCCGCGAGGCCCGCCGCCCTCCGTGGCGCGACGGCGGCCATGTCGCCGTACGTGCGGTGGTCGTCGCCGCAGGCGACGAGCCGCTTGCCGGGATGGTCGGCCGCCCGCTGGGCCAGGACGTCGGCCACCGACCGGCGGGGCTGCTTCTCGGCCATGGCGCGACCGTAGTCTCTTGCTCCTCCTAAGAAAAGTAGTGTTTACTTACTAGCCATGCCGCCGACCCCGGTAGACCTGGCCGTCGACGACGTCGCCGTCGAACTCCCCGACCTGCTCGGGGCGATGCGGGCGCTCGCCCCGCTCCTCGAGGCCGGCGCCGCCGGCAACGAAGCGGCGGTGACGCTCCGCTCCGAGGTCGTCGACGCCCTCCACGACCGGTCGTTGTTCCGCATGCTCGTGCCGGCCTGCCTGGGCGGGTTCGAGCTGCCCGTCCGGGAGGCCTACGAGGTCATCGAGGAGGCGGCCCGGGCCGACGGCGCCACGGGCTGGTCGCTGATGGCCGGGGCGATCTACCTGGCGGTGGCGGCGGCCTTCCTGTCCGACGAGGGCGCGGAGGCGGTGCTGGCCGACCCGAGGGCGGTGGCGGCCGGCCAGGTGGCGCCGCTCGGCACCGCCGTCGCCGCCCCGGGCGGGTGGACGGTCGAGGGCCGGTTCGGGTTCGCCAGCGGCGGCGTCCACTCGACCTGGTTCTACGGGGGCTTCGCCGAGCAGCGCGACGGCGGGCCCGTCCTCCTCGGCAACGGGCTGCCCAACATCGTCGTCGGGATCCTCCCGTCAGAGGCGGTGGAGCCGCTCGGCAACTGGGACGTGATCGGGCTCATCGGCACGGGCAGCATCGACTACCGGATCCCGCCACAGCTCGTCCCCGAGGCGTTCACCTTCCCGCTGTTCACCGCTGCGCCCCGCCGGGGCCATCCCCGCTTCCGGATGGGCCTGGCCGGGCTGACCTGCATCGGGCACTGCGCCTTCGCCACCGGCGTCGCCCGCCGGGCCCTCGACGAGCTGGCCGGGCTGGCGCAGACGAAGCGGCGCCTCGGCCGGGTGCCGCTCGTCGACGACCCGCTGTTCCAGGCGGCCTACGCCCGGGCCGAGGGGCAGCTGGCGGCCGCCCGGGCCTTCTCGCTCACGGCCATCGAAGCGCTCGAAGCGGCGGCGGTGGCCGACGCCGTCACGCCGGCGGTGCGGGCCCGGGCCCGGCTGGCCACGACCCACACCGCCGAAGCGGCCCTCGAGGTCGGCGCCGCCGCCTTCCGGTTCTCGGGCAGCGTGGGGCTGCGCAACGGCTCCGTCCTGCAGCGCTGCTACCGCGACCTGAGCGCCGGCGAGCAGCACGTCTTCACCGACCTCAACACCTACCGCGACGCCGGTCGGCTGCTGCTCGGCGTCGGCCCCGACACCTTGCTGACCTGAACGGGCATGCCTACGCTCGGGAGCCGAGAGGGGGAGGCAGTGGGCGTACCGAAGGGGCTGCGCGGCCCGTTCAAGCCGATGCGGTTCGAGGCCACCGTCGAGGACTGCGTGGTCACCGCCGGCGCCATTCCCCGGGAGCTGAACGGCGGCTTCTACCGCAACGGCCCCACCTGGAAGCGTCCGTCGAGGCAGGGCTGCGACACGGCCTTCGCCATGGACGGCATGGTCCAGGCGCTCGTCGTCCGCGACGGCCGGGCCGACTTCCGCAACCGCTGGGTCCGCACGCCGAAGTACGTGGCCGAGGAGCGGGCCGGCCGGGGCCTGTTCGAGTGGAGCGACGGCGGGTTCGGCGACTGGCGGACGTGGGCCCTGGGCGACGTCGTCCGCGACGAGTTCACCGCCGGCGTGCCCCAGGGGACCAACGCCGTCAACGTGGTCCCGTTCGCCGGCGACGTCCTCGCCCTCGGCGAGCAGGGCAGCCCGCCGGTGGCCCTCGACCCGGTGACGCTTCGGACGAAAGGGATCGTGCCGTGGTCGACGAAGCTGTCACCGGGCATCGTGGCCCCCGCCTGCTTCGGCGACGCCGCCTTCACCGCCCATCCCAAGTGGGACGCCCGCACCGGCGAGCTCTACGGCTGGGCCTACCGCGACACCGAGCCCTACGTCACGCTGCACTGGGTGCGCCCCGACGGCTCGGTGCGGTCCCGCGACCTGTGGGACGCCCCCTACGCCACGGTGGCCCACGACATGTGGCTGACCGAGGACTGGGTCGTCATCCCCTTCATGCCGTTCCACGTCGACCGAAAGCGGATCGCCGACGGCCTGCCGATCTGGGGGTGGGACCCGGAGCTGCCGGTCACGCTGGCGCTGGTGCGGCGGGACGACTCCGACGGCGACGTCCGCTGGATCCGGGCGGACTTCCCGGCCGAGTACGTCATGCACACGCTGTCGGCCAACCAGGTCGGCGACCGGGTCCTGCTCGACGGCCCCATCTTCGACCGCCCGCCGTTCCAGTTCGAGGACCGCTTCGCCCCCGGCGATCCCAACGTGGCGTTCTTCAAGCTGGCCACCTGCTCGTTCGGCCGGTGGACGGTCGACCTCCGCACCGGCCGCCTCACCACCGAGCGGCTCGACGACGCCCCCTGCGAACTCCCCAAGGTCGACGAGCGCCACTACGGCCGGCCCTACCAGTGGGGGTTCCTCATCGCCGGCGAGAACACCGGCATCGCCGGCGATCCGGGCTTCCGGCTCGACAGCCTGGCCCGGCGCAACGTCCGCACCGGCGCCGAGGAGCGCTACCGCATCGCCGCCGACGCCCACACCGGCGTCTTCGAGGCCACGTTCGCCCCCCGCTCCCCCGGCGCCGCCGAGGGCGACGGCTTCCTCATCGTCCCGGTGTGCCACTTCGCCGCCGGGGCGTCGGAGTTCCTGATCTTCGACACCACGGCCATCACCGATGGCCCGGTCGCCCGCATCGAGCTGCCGTTCCAGATCGGCTGGACGCCCCACGGCCACTGGATGTCGTTCGCCTGAGTCCCGTTCGCACCGAGGGAGGAGGCCTCGTGCACCTCGACCCGCCGATCTACGGCATTCCCGCCCACATCTCGCACTGGGCCACCGCCCTGGCCGGGCTCGGCGCCCTCGGCTCGCTGCTGTACTGCGGACGGGCGGCCCTGGCCCGACGCTCGGCGCTGCCGCTGTACCTGTTCGTCGGCGGCGCGCTCACCGGCTGGATCGAACCGTTCATCGACACGATGGGCCACGCCATCTTCGCCCAGCAGGACCGGATCGCCTGGACGTCGTCGTTCGGCCGGCACATCCCCGCCTACATCGGTCTGACCCTGATGTTCTACGTGGCGCCGGCCTACCTGGCGCTGCTCACGGTGTTCCAGCGGGGGATCGCCCCTCGGGCCTTCGCCCTGCTGTGCGGTGGGATCGTGGCGGCGACGTTCCTGTTCGAGTTCGTCCCGCTGCACTACGACCTGTGGCGCTACTACGGGCCGCAGGGCCTCCAGCTCGGCCAGATGCCGCTGTGGTGGGGGTTCGTCAACGCCCAGGGCCTCGTCGGCACCGCCGTCGTCGTCCATTTGCTGCGCAAGCAACTACCGGAACGAAGCCTGGCGCTGCTCGTCCCGTTGCTGCCGGCCGTCTTCCTCGGGGTCCACACCGCCGGGGCGGTGTTCGGCTACCTGGCGATCAACTCGACCACCAGTGCGGTGGCCGCCGACCTCGGGACGCTGGCCACCTGCGGGCTGTGCACCGTGCTGTTCTGGCTGTACTCCAAGGTCGTGTGCGCCGATGCCCCGGCCCCCATCCGAGAGGTGAGCCATGGCCACGTTCGAGTCGGCTGACGAGATCCACACCACGCTGGGAGCGTTCCTGGCCGAGATCACCCAGGCCCCCGACATGCGGCCGAAGTTCACCGCCGCCGACACGTCGTTCCTCGTCACCTACACCGACCCGGCCGCCCGGACGCTGGTCGACTGCACCCAGGACCCCCCGCTGGTGGTGAACGACCCACCCGACGGCTCGACCGCCGAGATCAACCTGGTGATGAGCGCCGACGACGCCCACCGGTTCTGGCAGGGCAAGCTCAACATGACCGTCGCCCTGGCCAAGAAGCAGGTCCAGGTGTCGGGCCCGATGGGGAAGATGCTCAAGCTCCTCCCCGCCATGCGCCCGGCCTTCCCCCGCTACCGGGAGTTCCTGGAAGCCAACGGCTACGCCGACAAGGTCATCACCTGACGCCGACGCGTTTGCGGTGATCTGTCCCGGTGTGTCCGGGCGGATCCTGCGCCGGCCGGTCGGGGGTCCACAGGGGTGAGGCTCCCGACGACGAAAATGGTGTCGTGGCCGTCACGACACCTCCTCAGCCCGTCCCGTCCACCATCGACTCGACGTCCGGCGCCGTCCGGTCCCGGCGGGTCCGGCCCGGAGCGCTGGTCGGCGCCGGACTGGCCCTGGCCGCCGCCTACGTCGTCCTCCTCATGGTGGGTTCGGCGCCCACCGCCAGCGCCGTCCTCCACGCCCCGCAGGCCATCATCCTCGGCGCGGTGGAGGGGATCACCGAGTTCCTGCCGATCAGCTCCACCGGCCATCTCGTCGTCACGGAGCGCCTCCTCGGGCTCGGCGGCACCAAGTCGTCGCTGGAGGCGCTCGACAGCTACGCCGTCATCATCCAGGGCGGCGCCATCCTGGCCGTCGCCTGGCTGTACTGGCGCCGGCTCTGGGCCTCGTTCGTGGCGCTGGCCGGCTCGCTGCGCCTGCCCGGCTTCCGCCGGCGGGCAGTCGACCCGGCCGACCGCAGCCTGGCCGTCGCCATCGTCGTCGCCGTCGCCCCGGCCGGTCTGATCGGCTTCGTCGCCGGCGACGCCGTCCAGCACCGTCTCTTCTCCCCCGTCCCGATCGCCCTGGCCTGGATCGCCGGCGGCGCGGCGCTGGTCGCCGCGGCCAGCTGGCTCCACCGCCGCAGCGTCGCCGGCGCCGACGCCGGCTTCGGCCTCGACCGGCTGACCTGGCAGGCGGCGCTGATCGTCGGCCTGGCCCAGGCCCTGGCGCTGTGGCCCGGCGTGAGCCGCAGCCTCGTCACCATCGTGGCCGGCTGCCTCGTGGGCCTGACCGTGTCGGCGGCGGTGGAACTGAGCTTCCTCGTCGGGTTCGTGCTCCTCCTGGCGGCCAGCGGCCTCGAGGTCCTCAAGCACGGCGGTGACATCATCTCCGCCTACGGCTGGCTCAACCCGCTGCTCGGCCTGGCCGTGGCCTTCGTCTGCGCCGTGGCCTCCATCCGCTGGCTGCTGCGGGTCATCTCCGGCCGGAGCCTGGCCGGATTCGGCTGGTACCGCCTGGCCGCCGCAGCCATGGTCTTCGGCCTCCTGGCCGCCGGCCGGATCTGACGCTTCGGCCCCGCAGAGCCCGAGCGGCCCGGTCAGGGCTTTCTCGATCGGGCCGACCGCTGCCGGGGCGACACCGGAAGGGCCGAGTCCTCGATCGGGTTGGCCCAGCGCAAGCCGCTCCACCGGGCGAAGTCCCGATCGGCAGAACAGAGCATGGCGCCGTGCTCGATGCATACCGCCGCCAGGTGGGCGTCAGTGGTCAGGTTCCCCGCCGTCCCCGACGAATCGAGCAGTTCCCGCAGGAGGCCGGCGTGACGCTCGGTCGGGCCGATCACCGTGGTGGTGGGCTGGGCCAGCCAGGTATCGACGACGTCGAAGGCGTCGGCGGCGGAGAGCGGATGCTCGAAGACGCGGGCGTTCGTCGTCAGCCGGACAACCGCCAGCAGGACCGACCACATGAAGGCGAAGGTTTCGCCGCTCGAGAGTTCGGCGTCGAGCCATGCCTTGGCTGCCCGATGGTGCGGCGACGTCTCGTCCAGCGCGTAGATGAGCAGGTTGGCGTCGGGAACGTTCACGTGCGCAGTTCGAGGCGGCGGATGAACTCCTCGTCCTCCATGGCCGACGCGAGGGAAAGGGCCTTGGTCAGGTCGATGCCGGCGCGCAGACCAAGCGGCCGCGACGGAGTCCGGTACGGTGCTGGCGGGCCGGCCTGCTCGCCGGCCAGGCCCGCCCGGACCGCCCGGTTCAACGCCTCCTTGAACGAGATCCCCCGCTCCCGGGCCACGCGCTTCAGCCGGGCGGCGACATCCTCGTCGAGTGTCACCGTCGTGCGCATTGATGCATCATAGCATCAACTTCATTGTCATCATGATGCTACAGGATCCTGGGCCACTTCTCAGGCGGCGGGTTCGAACATGAGCAGCGAGCGGATGACCCTCACGACCGGCAGGTCGACGGCGCCGAACCACTGGGTCGAGCCGTTGCGGTGGCGGATGACGCCGGACTGGGAGGCGTGGTCCACGGCCACGGTGATGCGGACGGGGACGTCGTCGCGCTCCGGCAGCAGCGCAGGCGGTGGCCGCCGGGTCAGCACCGAATGGGCCACGGCCAGGTAGGGCTCGCCGTCGGCCAGCGGCTCGAGCTCCTCGCCGATGCCGGCCTCGAGGTGCTTGACGGCGATGCGCACGCCGTCGGGCTCATCGAGCGCCTCCCAGAGCAGGGCCATCGTCGGCTCGACGGCGCTCCAGTCGTCGGCCAGGGCGGTATCGAGGAGCTCGGCCAGCACCCTGGCCACGTCGGATTTCACTGCTTCCACGGACATGTTCGGCACTCCTGTGGTGGAGGGACGAGGCAGGAGGCCGAAATCGCGGCCACGACGATGGCGAGAGAGCCTGGCCGGGGGCGGAACCCCGGCGCAAACGAATTTCGCGCTTGGCCCGGCGCGGCGTGGGCGATCGGACCGATCCCGCTGGGCGACACCCTCGGGCCCGCGGGGTGGGGTTCGTCCTCGTCCACGGGCGGGTTCCACCGGGCCGCCGGGTGGGACGCCGTGGTCCCTCACCTGGCCGCCCCGGCGCTGTCCGTCGATGTTCCAACCACCGCCTGTCGTGTCGAAGGCCCTCTGGAGGCCCTGTCCACGACTGGTCGTGCTGAGGCACGGACTGCTCCGAGGTACCGATCGGACCGGCGTTCATAACTATCAGCACGCGGTAGATACGAACGCCGAAGCAAGCGGGTGCCGTACCGGGTACCGCGACCGGTTGCGCCCGAGCAACGTTGACGGCCGTGAACACGTGCGGTACCGCCACCGGTCGCACCACCTGGTGCCGAATCTCACCGGCTTTGCGAGATCCGGCCCGGCGGTTCTGCGAGCTCGGAGGAGCAGCGGCTCTCGACGCGATCAGGGTCGGCGTCACGGTTGCGTCACAGGGTCGCGCGACCCGCGGCGACGGGGTAGACGTAACGGTGAGGCGATCCTGGGAAGGGAGGGCCGTTGCAGGTCAAGACGTTGGCCACCACCGGCGACGGGCGGCGGACGGTGGCGATCATTCTCGGTACCGGCGACGAGTGCATGGCGTCGCTCCAGCGGGTGGTGGAGGAGCAGGGCATCGAGGCGGCCGGCTTCACGGCCATCGGCGCCTTCGAACGGATGACCCTCGGTTATTTCCAGTGGGACTCCAAGTCGTACAAGGACCTTCCCGTGAACGAGCAGGTCGAGGTGGCGTCGCTGCTCGGCAATGTCGGCCGCCAGGCCGACGGATCGCCGAAGATCCACGCCCACTGCGTCGTCGCCACCGCCACCGGCGAAGCGCGAGCCGGCCACGTTCGGAAGGCGCACGTCCGGCCGACGCTCGAGATCATTCTGGAGGAGTCACCGGCCCATCTCGCCCGGCGTCACGACGACGAGACCGGGCTGGCCTTGATCGACCTGGAGGCATCCGCGGTGAGTTGAGCCGGCCGCCGCTCGGGGCGTCCGGCCGGACGTCAGGCCTTGTGGCCGGCCTCGCAAACGCCGTCGGGCCCGATCGGCTGGCTGCACTTGGTGAACAGGCTGCCCTCGAGGATGCGTTCCTCGCAGGTGGCGACCCCCGTGGCGCCGACCCGGGTCACGCCTCAGCTTCGAGATGGATCGCGACGAGGCCCGGGCGTCGCGTCGGCGCATCGCCGAAGAGGTCCTGCCCGCCTTCCGCTGAGGCGGCCGAGGTCCTCGCCCGGCCCGACGCCTCCCAAGTAAGCTGTTAGTAGCGATTGGAGGGAGGGCAGTCGTGGCGGTGGCACCCGAAGTCGAACCGTCGGGTGCGCCCACGAAGCGTCAGCTGGCCGCGACCGAGCGGCGGGCCCAGATCCTGGCCGCCTCCCGCAAGGTGTTCCTGGCCCGGGGGCTGGTCGGCGCCCGCACGCGCCAGATCGCCGAGGAGGCCGGGGTCAAGGAGGCCATCCTCTACAGCCACTTCGCCTCCAAGGAGGAGATCTTCGCCGCGGCGGTGTTCGATCCGCTGGAGGAGCTGGTCACCGAAATCGTCGACCGCTTCGGCAAGCTCGACACGCTCGATGACCAGGCCAAGCAGCGGCTGTTCGTGGAGGAGAACGAACGGGCGCTGGAGGTCATGACCGAGGTCGTGCCGCTGCTCGGCGTGGCCCTGTTCTCCAATGTGGCGCTGGGCCGGCAGTTCTTCGTCGAACGGCTCGTCCCGCTGCTGGAGCGGTGGGCCGAGGTCACCGAGCGGGGCATGCGGGGCTGGGCCCACCGGCCGGTCGACCCCCGGGTGGTCATGATGTCGGCCTGGGGCATGCACTATGGCCTCGCCCTCGACGCCGCCATGCGGGACAAGGAACTCGACGTCGAGAAGACCACCCGGGAGATCACCGATCTCCTCTACTACGGCCTGATCCACACGCCACGGGCGCGATCGAAGAAGCCGTGATGGACGCCTCGAAGATCCTCCTCACCACACCGGGCTCGACCGTCGCCGTGAAAAAGCCCGCCGTCCGCAGGCCGGCGCCGGCCAGGGCGGGGGGAACGCGGAAGCGGCTGCCGTCGGCCGAGCGGCGCCAGCAGCTGATCGACGTCGCCCGGGAGGTCTTCCTCAACGTCGGCCGCGACGGCGTGTCGACGCACCAGATCGCCGAGGCCGCCGGCGTCAACGTGGCGCTGCTCTACCAGCACTTCAGCTCCAGCGTGGAGCTGTTCGACGTGGCCGTCCTCCAGCCGCTGGAGCAGCGGCTGGCCGAGCGGGTGCAGGAGGCCGTCGACACGCTCCCGGCCGCCGACGCCGATCCCCGCACCGCCCTGGCCGAACTCCACCGGGCCCTGCTGGCGACGCTGGTGGAGACGGCGCCGATGCTGTCGATCGCCCTGTTCGGCGACCAGGAGGCCGGCCGGGAGTTCTACCGCGACCGCATCGAACCGATGCTGGAGAACTGGATCGCCGCCACCTACCGCAACCTCGAGGGCCGCCACCGCCCGGCCGACCCGATGACGGTGGCCAAGGCGGTGTTCGGGATCCACCTCACCCAGGCGCTCTACGCCCACCTGCTCGGCGTGGAGCTCGACGTGCCGGCCGTGGCCCGGGAGGTCTCCGACTTCGTCTACCTCGGGTTCTTCGAGGCGGCCGACTCGCGCTCGTAGCTGATCCCCAGCCGGGCGAGGTCGAAGGCCCGGATGGCGTTGCCCCGGGCCACCTTGTGGACCTGCTCGTCGTTCAGGCCGGCCGAACCGGCCAGCCCGGGCGAGGACGTCGCCGCTCTCCCGGAACGTCGAGGCGCCATGCCGGGAAACCCTCGTCCGGAGGCGTCGCCAATGTGAACGTTTACTTGAAACCCGAACTGGCGAAACGAGGTGCCGGGCCGGCCGCCGCCGTCGATCCGACTGGTACCATGTTCATGGTGACGTGATGCCATAGGCGTGCCATGCGCATGGAGGACTCCGTGGCTGAGGTGAAC
>JAICYE010000111.1 GCA_025934385.1 Acidimicrobiia bacterium
CCCGCGTTCGGATGGCACTCTAGCGACCCGTCGGGGAGGGGGGATTTGAACCCCCGACCGCCTGCCCCCAAAGCAGGTGCGCTACCACTGCGCCACTCCCCGGCCCGACGAACGACCAGCGTACCTGGGCTTCTGCCGGCGCCGGCGACGAGGCCAGGATCACCTCTCCCGGCGGCCTGAGCGGGCGCCCCGGGCGGCCGCCTTCACGGCGAGTTGCTTCTGCTTCCGGCGGACACCGCGGGTGCGGCGTTGTGTGCGGCCGTTCGACCTAGGCACGGGCACCCCTCCTCCGCCGGCGGGTCCGGGCCGGGGAGCAGGCGGCGACGTCGGTGGCGGCGAGGACGTCGGTGCCGCCGGAGGCGAAGCGGGCGAGGGCCCGTTCCCGGGCGCCCTGGGACATGTCGCCGTGCAGCGCCTCGGTGGGGACACCCCTGGCCGTCAGCGTGCGGGCCAGACCGGCGGCGCCCCGTTTGGTCCGGACGAAGACGAGGGCGAGCCCTCGTTCGACGGCCAGCTCCCGGGTCAGGGCGTCGAGCTTCGCCGCGGCATCGACGGCGACGAGGCGGTGGACAGCCTCCGAGACGACAGGGCGCCGCTCGGCGACTTCGTGGTGGACGGGCTCGGTGGTGAAACGGGCCGCCAGCCGGCCGACCTCACCGTCGAGCGTGGCCGAGAAGAGCATCGTCTGGCGCTCCCGCGGCAGCACGGACAGGATGGCGGTGACGTCCCGCAGGAAACCCATGTCGAGCATGCGGTCCGCGTCGTCAAGCACGCAGATGCGCACCCGATTGAGCCGCAGCAACCGGCGCTGGAGCAGGTCGAGCAGGCGCCCGGGCGTGGCGATGAGGACGTCGGCCCGGGTGGCGGCCTTGACCTGCCTGGCGATGCCGACGCCGCCATAGACCGTGGCCACGGCCAGAGCGCGGGTGGCGGCGATGCCGCGGAACTCCTGGGCGACCTGGGTGGTCAGATCCCGGGTGGGGACGAGGACCAGGGCCGCCGGCCGGCCGTGGGGCGAGATCCGCTCCACGATGGGTACAGCGAAGGCGAGCGTCTTCCCGGAGCCGGTGCGGGAGCAGGCCAGTACGTCTCGTCCGGCCAGGGCGTCGGCCAGCACGAGCGACTGGATGGCGAACGGCGCCCGGATACCCCGTCGGGCGAGCGCCGCCACGACCGGTTCCGACACGCCGAGACCGGCGAAGGTGCCAGGTCCGGGCGTGATGTCGGGTGACGCGCCGGGGCGCGCGTCAATGCTGTGAAGACCGGTGGTGACCGTCAAGCTGCGTGTTCTCCAATCGCGCCCGGAGGCGAATGACCCTCGGTCGATCGCCGGCGACATGCCGGCCCTCGGGGAGGGATGGCCGCCCGGCGCAAATACAGCGCTCGATGGTCAGCCCGTCGTGCAGCCGGACACGGCTGCGAAACGCTGCTTCCCTCACCCACCATGATAGCCGACCACCGGGCCACGCCCCGCGTTCGCCCTGATCCCCTAGCATGGCAGCCATCGGGCCCAGCGCCCGTCGGAGTTGTCGGCTGGAGCGCCGCCATCGCCGCCTTCACCCGCTTCGGGAGGTCCATCGTGACCACAGTCGAGGCAACCGGCGGCGGCCCGGCCTTCCGGGTCATGATCGTCGACAACCGGTCCGATCGCCGGGAGCTCATGCGCCACGTCATCGCCGGGACGGGGCTCGCCGCGCCCGACATCGCCGAGGCGGGCACCGCCGCCGAGGCGACCGCCCTGCTGGATGACGCCGACCGGGACGTCGTCGTCGTCGAGATCCAGCTACCGGTCGCCCTGGGACTGGAGACGATCGCCGCCCTCCGTAGCCACTCGGCGCGCTCGAGGATCGTCGTCTGCTCGTTCCACCGGGACGAGGCGACGAAGGCCCTGGCACAGGCGGAGGGCGCCGACGCCTACCTCGACAAGCCGGTCAGCTCCCGGTCGTTCCAGGACGTCCTGCGGGGTTTCGCCGCCGAGTCCCCGTCCCCGACGGGAGCCGGGCCGGCCGCGGGGTGACCGTCGCCGGCCGTCAGCGCCGCGGGCGCCCCGGGCCGGCGACGTGCGGCAGCGACGGCTTCGCCGGGCACGGCCGTTCGAGGCGCAGTACGACGTGGTCGGGGCCGACCCGACGGCTCTTCTCCTGCCACCCCGCCGCCAGCAGCTGGGCCAGTTCGGCCGCCGCGTTCTTCCGCAGCTGATGACTGCCGGGGCTCTTCGTATAGAGCCGCACGGCGGTGACCTCGACGGGGACGCTCACCACGGATCCTCCCGAAATGCTCGATCTCGCGGCGCGCTGGCCAGCCCGGCCCCGCGAGTGACGGGCCGCACGCGGTGGTGCCGGGGAGCGAGCGACCGACCCGGCCGCTCGCTCCCGGGGGCACTAGCTGACGACTCGGACGTTCTGGGCCTGGGGGCCCTTCGGGCCCGTCGTGACCTCGAACTCGACCTTGTCGTTCTCCTGCAGGTTCCGGTAGCCGGTGCCTGAGATCGCGCTGAAGTGCACGAAGACATCGGGACCGGATTCCTGCGTAATGAACCCGAAGCCCTTGTCACCGTTGAACCACTTGACTGTGCCGGTGGTCATGGACAATCCCCTCCATTCCTGGCCTGATTCGAACCATGGTTCGTGTGGCCGGGCGGCTCGAATGCCGCCGAGGGAACTGCCCGCAACTGCGCTACGACGTCTGCCCTCACGGGCAGCGTACCAGTTGGCCCCGGCCGGCGGATACCGGCTGGTGTACCGTCGGCGGGGGTCCTGCGCCGGTTCCGGCGGGCGGAGCCATCGAAAAGAGGAACAGCATGAGCCGCAATCTTCCGATGAAGATGGACGCCCCCGCCGCCTGGAAGGCGTGGACGACGAGCGGCTCACCCGAGGCCGCCGCCCAGTTCCTGGACCGGGTCACACCATGGACCGACGGAACGGCCGCGCAGCTGACCCGGGGAGCGGCGCACTCCTTCCGCTGCCGCCCAACCCGGGACGAGATCGTCGCCCGGCTTCGCCACGAACTCGGGCTGCTGGCCGGCGGCGATCCTGTCACCTACCTCGTGGCACTCGACGTCGCCCGCCGGAACGTGATCGAAGACCTCCGGTCACGCCCACCGGCCTAGCCGGCGCTTCTACTCCTCGAGCAACATCGCCTCGAGCTCCGCCAGCGTCCGGAGCCGCTGCTGGCCGGCCGACGGCTGGGGCATGGCCGTCACCCCGGTACCGGTACCCAGGGTGTCAGGACCGGCGAGATCGAGGCAGCCGAGCACGGCAGCGATCGTCTCCCGGCTATGCCCCTCCTCGACGAGGAAACGCTGCACGCCGGCCGCGCCCGCGGCCGCCGACGAGGCCGCCCGGGCCGCCTCGGCCAGCTCGCCGACGGTCAACGTCGCGTTCCCCGGGACGGAGCGGCTCGACAGGATTGCCCGGCGCTTTCTGCGCTGGCGGGCGACTTCGTCGTGTCCATCACTGGGGGCAGGGTCGAGGGGTGCGTCCACGGTCGTCTCCTTCTCGCCGGGAGAAGAGGCGACACGACGGTCCGATTGGCTCGCCGGGCCCCGAGGCGTCCCTTCGACGACAGCTCGAGCGTACCGTCACCGAGGCAAAACGACGAACGTAAACGTTCGCCGGCGTAGGAGCGGTACCCGCCGGGCGGCGACTTCGCCAATGCCACCGGCCCGCCGACCGGTGAACGCGGTCAACCCTCGCCGAGATCTGCGTCAATAGGCCATGACGATTTGCGGTCCATCGGGGCCGCCTTCGCCCCTACCGCCGGTGCGGTGAATCGAGCCCGGTCCGGTGCAGGAGCCCGATGTCGGCGGCGTAGCGGAACAGCTCCGCCCTCGTGCGGACGCCGAGCTTCCCGAACAGCCGGGCCCGGCGCGACTCCACCGTCCGCAGGCTGACGCTGAGCAGGCGGGCGACCTCGGCGTTGGTGTGGCCGAGGGCGAGGAGCCGGAGGACGGCGAGCTCGTCGTCGCGCAGGACGGCGGACCGCCCCGACATGACGCCGGCCGTTGCCAGCTGCGCCCCCAGCGCCGGCTGCAGGTAGCGGCGCCCCTCGGCTACGGAGCGGACCGCGTCGACCAGCTCCAGCGCGGCGGCGTCCTTCGTGAGGTAGCCGACCGCACCGGCCCGCAGCGCCAGGGCGGCGGCGTTCACGTCGTCGACCATCGAGAGTATGAGGACGTTCGCACCGGGCGCATGACCCCGGACCGCGGTCACGACCTGCTCCCCCGAGGCGTCGGGCAGGATCAGGTCGGCAACGACGACGTCGTAGGCCACCGGCTGGGCCACGAAGTCGGCGATGCTCGACGACTCTCCCACGACCGCCAGGTCGGCTTCGTCGTCGAGCAGCAGCCGCACTCCGGCGCGGACCACCGTGTGGTCGTCGAGGATGAAGACCCGCCGCGCCCGCGGCGGGCGCGGCCACTCCGGGGCGGTCACCGGCTCACCGGCGGCCGGACGGCTGCGCCGCCGGGCCCGATCGGGGGGCTGCCCGGTGGCGGGACGGGCAGCCCCAGCCGCACCGCGGTCCCCCGCCCGGGGGCCGAGTCCACCTGCAACGTGCCGTCGAGGAGTCGGGCCCGTTCCTCCATACACAGCAGGCCCATCCCGCAGCCGGCGCTCAACCGGCGGGCCGCCGGGTCGAAGCCGGCGCCGTCGTCCTCGACGGCGACGGTCAGCCGATCGTCGGAGTGGACGAGCGAGACCGTCACCGACCGGGCACCGGCGTGACGCATGACGTTGGTCAGGGCCTCCTCCACGATTCTGTAGACCGCCGCCTCCACCCGGACGGCGAAGCGCGTCTCGACCTCGCCCCTCAGCGTGATCGACAACCCGGTGCGCGCCCCGAGGCTGGTGGCCAGCGATCGCAGCGAAGCCTCCAACCCCTCCGGCGGAGCGGCCGACGCCCGCAGCGACCAGGCCAGCGACCGGGTCGTGGCCAGCGCTTCGTCGGCCAGCACCCGTAATGCCGCCAGCCGGCGGCGCTGATCACCCTGCAACTCTCCCTCGATCGAGCGGGCGAAGAGGCTGATCGAGGTGAGGATCTGCCCCAGCCCGTCGTGCAGCTCCCGGGCGAAGAAGGCCCGCTCGTCGGGCTCGGCGTCGAGGATCCGCACCTCCGAACGGCCGACGTCGTCGGGGGTGCCGACGCGGGCGCTGACGCGGATGACGCCCGGCTCGTGCTCGAGGAGATTGATGGCCACGGCGTCGATCGGCCACCAGCCGCCGTCGCGATCGCGGAAGCGCAGCGTGGGGAGCTGCACCGGAAGGCCCGGCTGCAGAAGGACCTCGTGCAGGGCGGCTTCGGCCCGGGGGCGGTCGGCGGGGTGGACGAGGTCGAATGTCGGCACGCTCTGCAGCTCCTCGGGGTTCCAGCCGAACAGCTGCGCCACCGGGCTGACCCGGACGAGGCGGCCCTCACGGTCACAGGCGAAGTCGACGACGGGCTGCTGCTCCGGCCCGGGCCGCCACGGCGCCGGCGGCTGGGTCGCCACGTCGAGCACCTGGACGAAGAAGCAGAGGTCGCCGCCCTGCTCGTCGCGCAGCATCGTGGTTGCCACCAGCATGGGAATGGCGCGGCCAGAGGGCGCGAGGGCCCGGGCCCAGATCCGGAATCCCCGCAGGACGCCCGACCGGGCGTCGGCGAGCGCAGCCAGGACCGACCGGCGGTCGTCGGGATGGGCGATGTCCTCCACGGCCAGCCCGGTCAGGTCGGCCTCGGCCCGGCCGAGAAGGCGGCACATGGCGGCGTTGGCCCGCAGGAACCGGCGATCCGGCGTGAGCAGCGCCAGTTCGGTGACGGCCTCCTCGAAGGCCGCCTCCAGGACCTTGGCCGACGACAGCCCGGCCTCCGAGAGATTGATCTCCGAGCCGAACGGTTCGGCGCCGGGCACGGACAGATTCACGAGCGGATCATTTCGGCCCGCCACCCCGTCGGTCACGCTGATATCCCGCCCTCGCTCCGTTTCCATCGTAGTGACCGTCATGTTGCCTGGAACAGAATCCGGAACGGCGGCATTCACCGCAATCGCCGAGAAAGTGTGCGGGAAAACCGCAACCGGCCATTGTCTCGCCCATGAATTGGAAGACGACGCCACGAACGGTTCATGACGCGCCCATTGCCGCGTGGGGGACGAATTGCCCGGCTCTGGTCAGGCGAGGGCGCCGCCCAGCGCCTCGACGATGCGGATGACCGCCTGCGTGTCGACCTTGGAGACCGACTTCAGGCCCAGCTCCCGGACGGCGCTCTGGAGGTCCGGACCGAGGTAGGCGGAGAACAGCACGATCGGCTTGTCGAAGCCGTCGCCCCGGAGGCGGCGGGCGGTCTCGATCCCCGTCAGGCCGGGCATCATCTGGTCGAGGACGATGACGTCGGGCGGCGCCGCTTTCACGGCCGCGATGCAGTCCTCACCGGAGCTGACGTGGTCGACGCTCCAGCCCTCGCGCTCGAAGATGGCCCGCAGCAGCTTCCCCACGGACAGGTCGTCGTCGACGACGAGCAGGCGCATGCCCCTCAGGCTAGTGGCGCTGGCGCGGCGGAATCAGCGAGTCGGCGAAGGCCCGGACCCGGCCCTCCCCGAGCCGGCTGAAGACGCCCGGGTAGCCCGGCCGGCCGCAACCGGCACCGAAGCTGACGATGCCGACCTGGCGCAGGGTCGCACGCCTGCCGACCACCAGCGGACCGCCGCTGTCGCCGAAGCAGCCGTCGGCTCCGCCGCCGGTGCGACCGGCACCGACCATGTCGGAGGCGAGAAACGCACCGCCGTAGACGTCGGGCGAGGCCATCTCCGAGTCGGCCCGGATGGCGACCCGGACCGACCGCAGCTCGTCGCTCGGCGTCTTGCTCGTCTCGCTGGTCACGCCCCAGCCGATGACCGTGGCGGGATCGCCGGGCTCCCAACTGCTGCGCTCCGACGGTCGTACCGGTTCCAGGGGAGCGACGTCGTCGATGGGGGCCGACAGCCGGACGAGG
>JAICYE010000571.1 GCA_025934385.1 Acidimicrobiia bacterium
ATCGCCGGGATGAGCCTGGCGCCCGACGTGGCCCTCACCTACCTCGGCGCCGTCGGCTTCGGCGCCGCCACCGCCATGGCGCTCACCGCCGCCATGGACGTGCTCCAGGAACGGGTGGCGGAGGACGAGCGGGTGGCCGCCTTCGCCGCCTTCCACGTCCTCATCCGGGGCGGCCTGGCGCTGGCCGCCATCGCCGCCGGCGCCGCCGCCGACGTCCTCCACACGGTGCGCCTGCCCGGCCTCGGCCGGCTCCCCGGCGTCCGGGCCGTGCTGCTCCTGTCGGGCGTCACCGTCGTCGTCGGGGCGGCGCTGGTCGTCCACAGTGCCCGGGGCCTCCGCGATGCCTGACCGGGCGACGCCTGACCGGCCGGCGTTGCACCGCCTCGTGCGGGAAGCGGCCGCCGCCTTCTCCGAGCGGGGCTACGACGCCGTGCGGATCGAGTCCATCTCCGACGCCGCCGGCGTGGCCAAGGGAACGATCTACCGCCACTTCGCCTCCAAGGACGAGCTGTTCATGGCCGCCGCCCAGTGGGCCGCGGCCGACGCCCTGCGGGCCTTCGCCGCCGCCACCGAGGGCCGTCAGCTCACCGAGGCCGAGGCTGTGGCCGTGCTGAGCGACGTCCTCTCCGACGGAATGGCGCTGGTTTTGGAGTTCGCCACCCGGGCCCTGCAGCAGCACGCCGACTACGCCATGGCCCTGCACCGGCTGGTCGACGACCTGAGCGGCGAGCTCGCCCGCTGCGTGCCCGGGCCGCCCGGCGACGTCGCCGCCCGGGGGCGCCGGGTCCTGGAGGCGGCGCTGTCCACCGCCTACCGCCGCCGCCTCGACGCTGCGCTCTCCGCCCCCGGCCGAGACGCCCCGGGCCCCTGACGCGGCGATGCACGGGTCACCCGAGACGGAACCGGGCCGCCTCAGCCAGATCGACGGCCAGCGTCGTCTCGGGGCTGCAGAGCAGCACCCGGCGCGAGCTGCCTCGGAACACGAGTTCCAGGTCCTGTCCGTTGTCGCAGCAGTCAACCACGAACGTGATCAGGGCCCGATCGGCGACCGCCGGCCTGGGCCGGCGCACGACCAGCGAGAACGGGGTCCGCGGCGATCGTGGGTGGAGCGGCTTGGTATCGGCCAGGCCGTCGACCAGCAGCACGTCGTCGAACGTCTCACCGAAGAGGAACGACACCCGGATGCTGCGCTCCTTCCGGGCGGGCCGCCGGGGCACCGGCGTGGCCGCGATCCGTTCGGCGCTCCGCTGGCCGAGGCTCCAGACGGCGACGACGGTGAGGGCGGCGATGCCCGGGATGGCGGAGAGGGCCATCGCCCAACCCGAGATGCCGGCGGTGACGAGCCCGACCATCACCACGGCCGCCGCCGCCACCCCGGCGCACGAGGGGACCAGCAGAGTCAGCACCGGCGAGCGGGTCTTGCGGTGGTGTACGTCGATGTACGCCATGCCACGCTACTTCCCCGATTCGGGGGAATGTCCCCGTTCCTCGGGTAACGACCCGGTCACGGCGTGTCAGGACTGCGCCGCTGATCCCCCGACGGGCGAAATTCCCGTTTCATCGCCGACGCGGCGGGGGCAGACGACCGACATGACCCGTGGGTCATTCCCGTCGGACAGTGGGGAGGTGGACCGGTCGTGACCGTCGTGCGCACGACGCCCGGGATCCTCGATCGGGCCCGCGCCACGGTGACCCCGACGCTGCAACGGGCCGTGGCCCGGCTCGGCGACGAGCTGCGGCTCCCCGTCGAGTACCACTTCGGCTGGCGGGACA
>JAICYE010000605.1 GCA_025934385.1 Acidimicrobiia bacterium
CCGCGCCGGCCGGCGAGACCGACCTGTTCGGCTACCAGTACACCTCGGGCATGATCTCCACGAAGGAGAGCTTCGCCCAGACCTACGGCTACTTCGAGATGCGCGCCGAGCTGCCGCACTCCGCGGGGGGCTGGCCGGCGTTCTGGCTGGTGCCGGCCGACGGCTCCTGGCCGCCCGAGCTCGACGTCATGGAGACGCTGACCGGCGATCCGAACGCCGACTACACGACCCAGCACAGCCAAGCGACGGGCACGCACATCGCGACGGGGATCTCCTCCTACATCCCCAACACCTCGGACGGCTTCCACACCTACGGCGTGCTTTGGACCAAGACGGACCTCGTCTGGTACGTCGACGGCGTCGAGGTATTCCACACCGCCACCCCGGCGGACATGAACAAGCCGATGTACATGATCGCCAACCTGGCGCTCGGGGGCTGGTCGGGGACCATCGATCCGGCGACCATGCCGGAGACCATGAAGATCGACTACATCCGCAGCTTCGCGCTCGCGGACGGCTCGACGACGGTCCAGGGCTTCGACTCCGGCCAGACCCACAACGAGCCCTTCAGCACCACTATCAGCCCCCCGGCGGACAGCACGGACACCACCACGCCGCCGCCGCCTCCCCCGCCTCCAGCCTCGCCGCCCCCGGCGTCTCCGCCGCCGGCGTCACCGCCCCCCGTCTCGCCGCCGCCGGTGACGGCCTCGCCGCCCCCGGTCTCACCGCCGGCGACCTCGTCGGGCGCGGGCCAGGCGATCTCGGCCACGGGCATCGGCAACACGCTGACCGGCACCGACGGGGCCGACACGCTCACCTCCCATCAGGGCGGTGACACCATGACCGGCGGCGCTGGCGACGACCTCTTCGTCTTCGCCCAGACGCCTTGGACGCCGGACCACATCACCGACTTCCAGGTGGGCCACGACAAGCTCGACATCTCGGCGCTCTATGTCGACGGCTACCACGGGACCGACCCGATCGCGGACGGCTACGTGACCCTGGTCAGCGACGGCCACGGCGGCACCTCGGTGATCGTCGATCCGGACGGCCCTGCGACGGCCCACCAGTGGGGCGACTTCGTGGTCGACCTGCAAGGCGTTGACCCGAGCCTGCTGAACTCGGCCAACCTGTTCGGCACGGGCGCAGCCACCGTGTCGCCCCCGGCGACAGTCTCCCCCCCTCCGGTCGCGGTCTCTCCGCCTCCGGTCGCGGTGTCGCCGCCTCCGGTGACGGCCTCGCCGCCGCCGGCCTCCCCGCCCCCGGTTTCCGGCGGCGGCGGCGGGACCACGACGACGGTTGCGGGCTCGGTGCTCACCGGCCACGCAGGCGGCGACACGCTCACCGGCTCGACGGGTAGCGATACCCTGACCGGCCTCGACGGCTCGAACATGCTGCATGGCGGGGACGGCAACGAGTCCATCTCCGGCGGCTCGGGCTTCAATTCGGTCAACGGCAACAAGGGTGACGACACCATCGCCGGACACTCGACGGTGGGCGACTGGCTGCTGGGCGGTCAGGGCAACGACATGATCTCCGCTTCGGGCCAGCACAACATCCTGAACGGCAATCTCGGCAACGACACCGTGGTCGGCGGCGC
>JAICYE010000361.1 GCA_025934385.1 Acidimicrobiia bacterium
GGACTGATGTAGGCCCCGACCGACAGGCCCCGGGCCGCCAGGAGGTGGCCGATCAGCCGCGTGGTGGAGGTCTTGCCGTTGGTGCCGGTGACGTGGATCAGCGGGTAGTCGGCCTGGGGGCGGCCGAGGAGGTCGAGGAGCGGCCGGATGCGATCGAGGCTCGGGGCCCGCACCCGTCCGCCCGCCTCGAGGTTGGCGTGGGCGTCGAGCCAGGCGAGGAGGTCGCCGATCTCGACACTGCCCGGTTCGTGGAGCGGAGGCATGGCGGCCATCAGGCCAGCTGCTCGCGCTGGGCCCGCAGGGTGGCCAGTGCCTCGGCGGCGGCGTCGCGCCGCTTGCGCATCCCGCCCACGACGTGGTCCGGCGCTTTGGTCACGAACGACTCGTCGCCCAGCTTGGCCTCCACCTTGTCGAGCTCGGCGGCGTGCTTGTCGATCTGGCGGTCGATGTCGGCCAGGGCGGCGGCGATGTCGACGACCCCCTCCAGCGGGATCACGATCGTCGCGCCGGCCGCCACCAGGCGCTGCTCCTTCGGCTGGGGATCGCGGCCGGGCACGAGGTCGAAGCGGTCGAGGCCGGCCAGCGAGCGGATCTGGGCCTCGAGGTCGGCGAGGGCGTTGCCCTGCACGGCGTCGGCCGCCACCACGAGGGCGGCGATCTTCTTCGAGGGCGCCACCTTGTGCTCCGAGCGGAAGCGGCGGATGGCCGAGACGATCTCGATCACCGAGGCCATGGCGGCGTCGGCCGCCTCGTCGACGGCGGACGGGTCGTGCGCCGGCCAGCGGGCGGTGATCAGCAGCCCGGCGCCGCCGAGGCGGGCCCACAGCTCCTCCGTGACAAACGGCACCACCGGGTGGAGGAGCCGGAGGATCGCCCCCTGGACGGCGGCCAGCACCCGCTGGGCCCGCTCCCGGCTCGGGCCGCCCTCGGCCAGCGGCAGCTTGGCCAGCTCCAGGTACCAGTCGCAGAACTCGTCCCAGAAGAAGGCCTGCAGCCTCTGGACGCCCTGGGCGAACTCGTAGCGCTCGAAGCCCTCATCGACGCCCGCCGTCACCTGGGCCAGGCGGGACAGAATCCACCGCTCGGGGAGCGGCCGTTCGCCCGCCGGCGGCGGGCCGGCCGCCTCCAGCTCGGCCAGCGGCCGGCCGTCGAGGTTGAGGCCCACGAAGCGGGCGGCGTTCCACAGCTTGTTGACGAAGTTGCGGGCGCCCTCGACCCACTCCTCGGCCAGCGGGACGTCGTGGCCGGGGCTGGCCGCCCGGGTGAGGGCGAAGCGGAGCGCGTCGGCGCCGTAGCGGCCGGCCAGCTCGAGCGGGTCGACCACGTTCCCGTAGGACTTCGACATCTTGCGGCCCTCGGCGTCGCGCACGAGGCCGTGGATGGCCACCTCCCGGAACGGGACGTCGCCCTGGAAGTGCAGGCCCATCTGCATCATCCGGGCCACCCAGAAGTAGATGATGTCGAACCCGGTGTGGAGCATGGCATTGGGATAGAACCGGGCCAGGTCGTCGGTCTGCTCCGGCCAGCCGAGCGTGGTGAAGGGCCACAGCGCCGAGGAGAACCACGTGTCGAGCACGTCCTCGTCCTGGGTCAGGTCGGCCGACATGCAGCCGGTGCAGGACGTCGGGTCGTCGACCGAGACGATGACCCGTCCGCAGTCGCGGCAGTACCACGCCGGGATGCGGTGCCCCCACCAGATCTGGCGGGAGACGCACCAGTCGCGCAGGTTCTCCAGCCAGTCGAAGTAGAGCTTCTCCCAGTTCTCCGGCACGAACTCCGTGCGGTCGTCGGCCACGGCCACGGCCGCCGGTTCCGCCAGCGGCTTCGACTTGACGAACCACTGCAGCGACAGGCGGGGCTCGACCACCGTGTGGCAGCGGTAGCAGTGGCCGATGGCGTGGCGGTGCTCCTCGATCCCCTCCAGCAGGCCCTCGCCGCGCAGCGCCTCCTTCACCGCGTCCCGGGCGGCGTAGCGGGCCAGCCCGGCGAAGTGGCCGCCGTTCTCGTTGACCACCGCCGACTCGGTGAAGATGTCGATGGCCGGCAGGTTGGTGCGGGCGGCGATCTCGAAGTCGTTGGGGTCGTGCGCCGGCGTCACCTTGACGGCGCCCGTCCCGAACTCCGGGTCGACGGCGGTGTCGGCCACCACCGGGATCTCCCGCCCGACCAGCGGGAGGATCAGGGTGCGCCCGATCGCATCGGCGTAGCGCTCGTCGTCGGGGTGGACGGCCACGCCGGTGTCGCCCAGCATCGTCTCCGCCCGGGTGGTGGCCACGGTGACCGAGCCGTCGCCGTCGGCGAAGGGGTAGCGGATGTGGACGAGTTCGCCGTCGACGTCCTCGTGCTCGACCTCGATGTCGGACAGCGCGGTGTGGCAGCGGGGGCACCAGTTGATGATCCGGTTGGCCCGGTAGATGAGCCCCTCGTCGTAGAGCCGGACGAAGACGACCCGGACGGCCCGGGAGCAGCCCTCGTCCATCGTGAACCGCTCCCGGCTCCAGTCGCAGGACGAGCCCATCCTCCGCATCTGGGAGGTGATGCGGCCACCCTGTTCGGCCTTCCACTCCCACACCCGCCCGACGAACGCCTCCCGGCCGATCTCGTGGCGGTCGAGGCCCTCCTTGGCCAGCTCCCGCTCGACCACGTTCTGGGTGGCGATCCCGGCATGATCGGTGCCGGGCAGCCATAGGGCGGCGTAGCCCTGCATCCGCTTACGGCGGATGGTGGCGTCGATCAGGGAGTGCTCGAAGGCATGGCCCATGTGGAGCGAGCCGGTCACGTTGGGCGGCGGGATCACGATGCAGAACGGCTCGCCGCCGTCGTTGACCTCGGGCCGGAAGGACCCCCTCTCCTCCCAGATGGTGTACCAGCGGCCTTCGACCGGTTCGGGCTCATAGGCCTTGGGCATCTCGGAGGCCGGCGTCGTCACCATTGGTGGTGGAGTGTACGGGCAGGCGCGGCGCGGAGCCTTTCCAAGGGCCGGCGCAAACCCCATCAGACCGGCGCGAGCTGGGCATCTGCACGTCGGGGCGGCGTTAAGTCGCCGCGAACCCGGCAGGCATCCGCCCCGCCGGCCGGAACCCAGGGGCATGCGACATCTCCCCCGATTCGCCCTTGTCCCCCTTGCCGCGCTGGTGTCGATCGCGCCCTTCGCCGTCGACGCCGTGCTCGCCCGGGCCGGGGCCGATACCGCCTCCGACTGCGCCGCGGCCTTCACCGCCGCCCCGGCCGGCCAGCTCGGCTACACCACGGTGCCGGCCGCCCGCCTGGCCTCGATCGGCCAGACCGTTCAGCTCTCCGCCCGTTGGGATCCATCGGCCTGGGACGGGCTGACGTCGGCGGTGGCCTGTGTCCAGCTCAACGACGCCTTCGACGACGCGCTCGGTTCGGTGGTGGCCGCCCCGGCTGACACCGGCGCCTTCGACCACTCGTTCGTCGTGCCA
>JAICYE010000354.1 GCA_025934385.1 Acidimicrobiia bacterium
GCCGTCATGGCGATCTCGAACGGGTTGCTGGCGAAGGCGATCTTGATCCCGCTGGCGATCTGGACGCGGTTGGTGACGGCGGCGCAGAAGCCCATCCCCATGAACGGGTCGCTGTAGATTTCGGGCACGAAGATCCCGGCCATCCCGGCCGCCTCCACCTGCTGGGCCTGGGCGGTGAGCATCTCCCCCGGCACGAAGGGCGTCAGGAACGCCCACTGGCGCGAGATGTCGTTCTGCATGGCGTCCTCCCCGGGGACTGAGGTCTGGTCGGCGGGTTACGCTCGCATCATTCCCGCGAGGGCGTCAAGGACGGACCCGTAACTCTTACGCCTCCCGTTACGGGTTGCGGCGGGAGAGGGCAGGAGAAGCTCCCCCGCCCTCACGGCCGGGCGGCCATGCCCACCACCGGCCGGGCCAGCTTCAGCGCTCCGGCCGACCCGGAGAACGGGGCGTCGCCGAAGGCGAAGATCCCGCCGTCGGCGGCCACCAGCCAGTAACCGGCCCCGCTCGGCGACGGCGCCATCCCCAGGATCGGGCGGTTGAGCTCGAGCCCGCCGGTGGAGCCGAGGAAGGCGGCCCCGCCGAAGGCGAAGATCCCGCCGTCGGCGGCCACCAGCCAGTAGCCCCCACCCGACGGCGGGGCGGCGATCCCCACCATCGGCTGGACCAGCTTGATCGCGCCGGTCGATCCGAAGAACGTGGCGTCGCCGAAGGAGAAGACGCCGCCGTCCGACGCCACCAGCCAGTAGCCCCCTCCGGTCGGAGTCGCCGCCATTCCCACGATCGGCCGGGCCGGCCGGAGCGCTGCCGCCGATCCGAAGAACGTGGCGTCGCCGAAGGAGAAGACCCCGCCGTCGGACGCCACCAGCCAGTAGCCCTTCCCTGTCGGGGTGGCGGCCATCCCGACGATCGGCCGGGCCAGCTTGACCGTTCCCGCCGATCCGAGGAAGGCGGCGTCGCCGAAGGAGAAGACGCCGCCGTCCGCCGCCACCAACCAATACCCCCTGCCCGACGGAGTCGCGGCCATGCCGACGACCGGTTGCTTGGGCCTGACCGCTCCCATCGAGCCGAGGAAGGCGGCGGAGCCGTAGGCGAAGACGCCGCCGTCGGAGCCGACCAGCCAGTAGCCCCCGACCGGCGTCAGGTCGTGGACGAAGATGTCGGGGGCTGAGTTCGTGTCGCCGGGGACGAGGTTGTCGGCCGCCGACTCGAAGGCGACGAAGCGCCCGTCGGCGCTGACCTGTGGCGTGGCGCTCGGCCGGTCGGACTGGCCGCCCGATCCGACGCTGACCCGGATCGTGGTGCCGAGGCCCCGGTCGCGGACGAAGATGTCGCCCCGCTGGTTGGTGTCGCCCGGCACGAGGTCGGTGGCGTCGGAGGCGAAGGCCACGAACCGGCCGTCGGCGCTGATGGACGGCGCCACGCTGGCCCGGTCGCCCTGGGCGCCGGCAGGCCCGACGCTGACCCGCTCGGTGGCGCCCGTCTCCCGGTCGAAGGCGAAGACGTCGCTTTCGCCGTTGGTGTCATCCGGCACCAGCGTGGCGGCGGAGCCGGCGAAGGCGACGACGCGGCCGTCGGCCGACAGCGCCGGCGACGACGCCTCCCCGCCGGTGGTGACCCGGATGGTCTTCCCGGCCTTCCGGTCCCGGACAAAGATGTTCTCTCCCCCGGCGGTGTCGCCGGCGACGAGGTCGGCGGCCCGGGAGACGAAGGCCACGACGCTGCCGTCGGCGGAGAGCGACGGGCTGAACGAGGCGTCGCCGGCTGCCCCGCCGCCGGCGGCCGGGGTGACCAGCGTCGTCGTCTTCGCCACCCGGTCGTAGACGAAGACGTCGGTGGCGTTGTTGGTGTCGTCGGCGACGAGGTTGGTGGCGTCGGAGGCGAAGGCCACGTACCGGCCGTCGGCGCTCAGGGCCGGCGAGAAGCTGTCGCCGCCGGTGGCCTCGGCTCCGCCGGGGCCGACGCTGATCCGCGTCGTCGTCCCGGATTTCCGGTCGTGGACGAACACGTCGCCGTGGCCGTTGGAGTCATCGGCCACGAGGTTCGAAGCCTCCGAGCTGAAGGCGACGACCTGGCCGTCGGCCGAGATCGCCGGCGCCGAATCCGTGGCGCTCGGCCCGTTGGCCTGGGCGCCGCCCGGCCCGACGCTCACCCGGCTGGTCGCCTTCGTACCCCGGTCGTGGACGAAGACGTCGCCCACGCCGTTGCTGTCGTCGGTGACGAGGTCGGAAGCGCTCGAGACGTAGGCCACGGTGGTCCCGTCAGCGGAGATGGCGGGGAGCTCGGTGACGGCCGGGCCGACGGCGGTCCCGTTGGCCGGGGAGCTGAGCAGGGTCGTCCCGGCGCTCGACCCCGCCGTGGCCCGGTGGCGGGCGAAGACGTCCGCGCCCGGGCCGGGCCCGTCGGTGGCGGGATCTGCGGCTCCGGCGCTGAAGGCCACCGTCTGCCCGTCGCCGGAGACGGACGCCTCCAGGCTCGGCCGGTTGAACTCTGCGCCGTTCGGGTCGATGCTCACCCGCTCCGTGATCGCCGGCGCGCCTCCCGAGGCTCGGAAGTACACGTCGGTCACGCCGTTGTTGTCCGGTGCCGAGCTGGTACAGCCCTGACCCTGCAACAGGTTGGTGGCGTCGCTGACGAAGATCACGCCCGCCGTTGACGTGTTGGTGACGCTGGTGATGTGGGGCGCGAAGCTCTGCCGGTCGCCGATCTGGCTCCCGCAGCTGCGGCTCATGAGCTGGACGGCCTTGGTCGACCGGGTCCGCAGGTAGACCTGCGTGACGTCGTTGGTGTCCGTTCCGCTGTTCTGGAGAAGATTGGTGGCGTCGGAGGCGAAGGCCACCTGGTCGCCGCCGCCGGAGATGGACGGGCTGAAGCTGTCGCCTTTGCCCTGGGTCGACGGGTGGCCGTCCTGCACTGACACGAGTTCCGTCGCCCCGGTGGTGGCCGTCAGGTCGCGCCAGAAGACGTCGGTGTGCTCGTTGGTGTCCGGCGGGTTGGCCACGATGTCGGTGGCGTCGGAGGAGAACGCCACCTTCGTGCCGTCGCCGCTGAGGCTCGGCTCGTCGCTGGCGCCGTTGCCGGTCGAGCCGCCGGTGGCCACGCTGACGAGCCGGGTGGACGGCGTCTGGCCCAGCGGACTCGGGCCCACGGTCCGGACGAACACGTCGGTGCTCTCGTTGGCGTCCCCGGCCACGAGGTTGGTGGCCGAGGACGTGAACGCCACCACCATCCCCGAGTCGTCGATCGACGGGGACCGGCTGTCCCCGTCGGCCTGGCCGCCGTCGTCGGCCACGCTCGCCCGGGTCACCGTGCTCGAGGAACGGTTGAAGACGAACACGTCGAGGGCGCCGTTGGTGTCGCCGGGGACGAGGTTGTCGGCGGCCGACACGAAGGCGACGTACTGGCCGTCGTGGGAGATCGCCGGGGAGAAGCTCGGCCCGTCCGCCTGGGTGAAGTTCGGCCCCAGACTCAC
>JAICYE010000064.1 GCA_025934385.1 Acidimicrobiia bacterium
CAACAGGTTGCGATCGACCCCCGCTTTCGGCCGCCTTCCGCAACATGTTGCGCTTGCGGACCCCGGTAGGCCTTGCTCGACGGCGCCGACCGGGACGTGCCGTTCCTCGCGGGTTCGGTGATTCGGCTGAACATCGTGGCGAACCCCGGGACGGCCCGCGTCCCGAGCTTCCGCGTTTCCTGGCGGGCCGCCGAATAGCCTTTCGGCATGGGAGGAGCTGACCAGCTCGACCGGTTGTCGGCCGAGCACGCCACCTGGCTGGCCGTCGAGCGGGGTCTCTCCGTCAACACCCTGGCCGCCTACCGGCGCGACCTGGCCGCCTACGCCGGCTTCCTGCGGCGCCGGGCCGGCGGCGCCGCCGCCGACGTCGGCCGGCTCACCGAGGCCGATGTCGAGGCCTACGTCGAGCAGCTGAAGTCGGCCAGGGATGAGGACGGAAGGCCGCGCTGGTCGGCGGCCTCGGTGGCCCGGGCCGTGGTGGCGGTGCGGTCCTTCCACCGCTTCTGCCTGACCGAGGGGCACGTCCCCGCCGACCCCAGCGAGGACGTCAACGCCCCCCGGGTGCCCCAGGGCATCCCCAAAGCGCTGACCGAGGGGGAGGTCGAGGCGCTCCTCGGGGCCGTCACCGGCGACGGCCCGGCGGCGCTGAGGGACCGGGCCATCCTGGAGACGCTCTACGCCTGCGGCCTGCGCATCTCCGAGCTCGTGGGCCTCGACGTCGGCGCCGTCGACCTCGAGGAGGGCTTCCTCCGGGCCTTCGGGAAAGGCGCCAAGGAGCGGATCGTGCCGGTCGGCCAGACGGCCGCCGTCGCCATCGAGGGCTGGCTGCCGGCCCGGGCGGCCACGCTGGCCCGGGCCCGTCGGGGCCGGGCCGACCCCGACGCCCTGTTCGTCAATCCCCGCGGCGGCCGCTTGACCCGGCAGGGCGGCTGGCAGATCGTGGCCGCCTACGGATTACGGGCCGGGCTCGGCGGGCGCCTGTCGCCCCACGTCCTCCGCCACTCCTGCGCCACCCACATGGTCGACCGGGGCGCGGACCTCCGGGTCGTCCAGGAGCTGCTCGGCCACGCCAGCGTCTCGACCACGCAGATCTACACGAAGGTCACCCAGTCCCGGTTGCGGGCGGTGTACGACGCCGCCCACCCCCGGGCCAAGCGAAGCATTCCATCGTCGCTGCCAGTCCCTTCGGGGGGTCGGGGCGCCTAGACTCCACCGTCTATGGCCGACGTGACCAACGCGACCCAGCGCGCCCACTTGGAAGAGGAACGCGCCCGGATCAGGTCGCAGCTCGAGCAGATGGGTCACTACGGCACCGGTCTGTCGTTCGACGAGGGCTTCGCCGACTCCGGGCAGGTCACCGCCGAGCGGGGCGAGGTCGAGGCGTTGGCCCAGACGCTGGTCGAGACGCTGACCGAGGTCGAGCACGCCCTCGAGAAGTTCGACATGGGGACCTACGGCGTCTGCGAGCAGTGCGGCGCCCCCATCCCCGAGGCCCGCCTGGAGGCCAAGCCGGCGGCCCGACTCTGCATCGACTGCGCTTCGGCGCGCCGCTGACGGTGTCCGGGGCGCCTGGTCAAGCCGCCCAGTGACCAAACAGCACATCATCTTCTACGGCTGCCTCGTCGTGGCCGTCATCCTCCACGAGATCAGCCACGGCGTGGTGGCCTACGCCTACGGCGACGACACGGCCAAGCGGGCCGGGCGCCTCACGCTGAACCCCATCCCCCATATCGACCCGCTGGGGTCGATCATCCTGCCCGCCATGGCCGTGCTGGCCAACCTGCCGGTGCTGGGCTGGGCCAAGCCCGTCCCGGTCAATCCCGCCCGGTTGCGCAACCCCCGGCGGCAGATGCTGATCGTCGGGCTGGCCGGGCCCCTGACCAACTTCGGGCTGATGCTGGCGGCGGCCGTGCCGGCCAAGATCGTGCTGGCCGGCACCTATCCGGGCGCCTGCACCGGCAACCTGATCGACCCCCGGGTGAGCCTCACCGGCGACATCCTGGCCAGCTTCGCCGTCGTCAACCTCCTGCTCGGGCTGTTCAATCTGCTGCCGATCCCGCCGCTGGACGGATCGTCCCTGATCGAGCGGGTGCTGCCCGCCCGGTACCTGCCGACGTGGTGGAAGTTCCGGCCCTACGGGTTCCTCGTGCTCTTCGTCGGGCTCTTCTACTTCGACTTCTTCGGCCGGATCCTCAGTCCGTTCTTCAACGACCTCTGCCGCTACCTGGTCCGGTGAGCCGACGGTGAGCGCCCGCCGGGAACCGTGGGGCCATTTGGCCCGCCGGTTCGTCGGGGCGCTTCGGCCGGGGGGCCCGTCCGAGGCCGACCGGGCCTGGGTCGAGGGCGTCCTGGAGCCGGAGGAGTACGCCCTGTGGGCCCGCCAGCCGGGGCAGGACCGCCGCCACACGGTCGAGGTCGCCCGCGGGGTGGAGACCGCCCTGGCCGGGGGACCCCACGCCGGCGATCCCCGCTGGCCGGCCTGCGCCCTCCTCCACGACATCGGCAAGCTGGCCTCCGGGCTCGGAGTCCTCAACCGGGTGCTGGCCACGCTGGCCGAGCGGGCCACCGGCGGGGCGCTGTCGGCCCGGGGGTTGGGGGGTGTCCCCCCGACAATGGCGGCGGGAGCCGCCAAAAAACGCCAGGAGCATCGGGGGCTGCGGCGGCGGATCGCCCTCTACGTCCGCCACCCCGAGATCGGCGCCGACATGATCCGGATGGCCGGCGGCCGGGCGGAGGTGGCCCACTGGGCCGGCGCCCACCACGACCGGGCCCGACTCGATCCGATGGTCGTGCCCGCCCCGGTGGTGGCGGCCCTGGTGGCGGCCGATAACGACTGAAGGTCGTCATAGACCGGCGAAAGTGTCATGGATCTGCAACATGATCGCCGCGGCGTCGTCAGGTGCCGCTGGCATCATGAACTTCGTGAGCGGGACATGGTCATCAAGCAAAAGCTGGGGGACCACAGCCCGTTCCGCATCTGACTCCTTTCTTCTCCACTGGTCCTGCGTCGAGCGACGGCGCCACTGCCGCCTGAGGAACCCGCACCCGGTACCGCTGCCGGATGGGGCGAGACGGGCAGCGTCGTTCGACGCAAGCTGCACAAACCACGCTTCCGTGGCCGGTTTCAACACCGAGACCGGCCTCCGCCACCGGAGGTAATCAGGCCCCTGCTGCAGCCGCTGCGAAGATCGGGCGGGAAAGGCTAGACGCCGTCGTGCGAGCAGCCTTCCCGCCCGATCGTCGCGTCCGGACGGGTTCCGGGAGTAGCCTTCCGAGGCAATGCCGTACGAGGTCCACACGCCCGTTTTCGAGGGCGACCTCGAGCTGCTGACCCAGCTCGTCTCCCGCCAGGAGCTCGACGTGTTCGGGCTGTGCCTGGCCTCGCTCGTGGAGGCGTTCCTGGCCGAGGCCAGGGCGGCGGCGGAGCCGCGGACCGAGCCCGTCGATCTCGACACGTCGACGGAGTTCCTGCTGCTGGCGGCGACGCTGGTGGAGCTCAAGACCCGGTATCTGCTGATCGATGACGACGGCGACGTCCCCGACGAGCTTCCCACCCCGGAGGACCGGGACCTCCTGCTGGCCCGCCTCCTCCAGGGCCGCACGTTCAAGGAGGCCGCCGGGGTGCTGGCCGCCCTGATCCGGGCCGCCGACCGCTGCGCCCCCCGCCGGATGGGCCCCGAGGAGCCGCTGGCCTCGGTCGACATCGACCCGTTGGAATCGGTGAGCGCCGACGAGCTGCGGGCGGCCCTCTTCCGGGCGCTCGCCCCCCGACCCGTCGTCGACCTGTACCACGTGACCCCGATCCGGGCCAGCGTCAGCGAGGCCATCGACCGGGTCCTCGGCGCCCTGACCCGGTGCGAGCAGCTGTCGCTGTTCGACCTCAACACCGAGGAGCCGGCCGACCGGCTGGAGTACATCGTCCGCTTCCTGGCGGTGCTGGAGCTGTTCAAGCGGGGGCTGGTGGAGATCGAGCAGGTCGACGCCTTCGGCGACCTCGTCGTCCGGGCCGCGCCGCCCGAGGAGCCGAGCCCCGAGGACGTGGCGGCGGCCTGGGAGGAGCCGGCGCTCCCGTGACGCCGGACGACGCCTGGGACGACGACGACTGGGAGTACCCCGAACCCGAGGGCCCGGAGCCCCCGGACGAGCAGCCGCCGGAGGCGGACGCCCCGGCGGGGGCCAAGCCCCGGGCGGCGGAGCCGGAGGCCCCCCGGGACCCCGACGAGTGGCGCCGGGCGATCGAGGCCGTCCTCATGGCGGCCACCGAGCCGGTCGAGCCCCAGGTCCTGGCCCAGCTGATCGAGCGGCCGGTGGCCGAGGTCGAGGGCCTCTGCGCCCTGTTGGCCGCCGAGTTCACCGGGCGGGGCTTCGTCCTGGCCAAGGTGGCCGGCGGCTACCGCTTCCAGACCCATCCCGACTGCGCCCCCTACGTGGAGCGGTACCTCCTCGAGGGCCGGCATGCCCGGCTGTCGGGCGCCGCCCTCGAGACCTTGGCCGTCATCGCCTACAAGCAGCCGGTGACCCGCTCCCAGCTCTCGGCCGTGCGGGGCGTCGACGTCGACGGCGTCGTCCGCAGCCTGCTGGACCGGGGCTACATCGAGGAGGTCGGCCGGACGGAGGGCGTGGGCCACCCCGTCCAGTACGGCACGACCCGGCTGTTCCTCGAGCGGCTGGGGCTGGAGTCGCTGGAGAAGCTCCCCGCCCTGGCCGACCTCGTCCCCGACCCCGGTGTCATGGAGGAGCTCGAGGCCCGGCTGGCCGAGACGGCCCGACCCGGGGTGCGCTTCGATCCCGTCCGCCGGCGACGACCGGCGGCCGCCCGGCCCGTCGAGGGCCAGGGGACCTTGAGCGACGCCGACCCCGCCTGGGACGCCCCGGCCGATTGACCGATCCCGGCGACGGAGGCGAGCGGCTCCAGAAGGTCCTGGCCCGGGCGGGGTTCGGGTCCCGGCGGGTGTGCGAGGCGCTCATCGAGGAGGGCCGGGTCGAAGTCAACGGAGCCGTGGCCGGCCTCGGGAGGCGGGTCGACGCGGAGCACGACCGCGTCGCGGTCGACGGCGTGCCGCTTCCCGTCCGGCCCGGGCTCGTTTACTACCTGCTCAACAAGCCGGCCAGGGTCGTCACCACCGCCCACGACCCCGAGGGCCGGCCGACGGTGGTCGACCTCGTGCCGGCCGAGCCCCGGGTCTTCCCCGTCGGCCGGCTCGACTGGGACACCGAGGGCGTGCTCCTCCTGACCAACGACGGCGACCTCGCCCACGGCCTGACCCACCCCAGCCGGGGCGTGCCGAAGACCTACCTGGCCGAGGTGGCCGGCGTCCCCGGCCGGGCCGCCCTCCGGCAGCTGCGGGAAGGCGTCGACCTCGAGGACGGGCGAACCGCCCCGGCCCGAGCCAGGGTCACCCAGGCGATGCCGCACGGCGCCGCCCTCGAGCTGGTGATCCACGAGGGTCGCAACCGGCAGGTCCGGCGGATGTGCGAGGCGGTCGGCCATCCCGTCCGCCGGCTCGTGCGGACGCGCTTCGGGCCCCTGCAGGTTCACCGCCTCGCCCCGGGCCAATGGCGCCCTCTGACCCCGGCGGAAATTCGGTCACTCTACGGCGCGATCTCACTGAAATTCGGCGATGCCGAAGAGGGTAGTGAGGTTTAAGAATTCCTTTGTGGCACACGAGTGTCGTCTGTGTGCAGATCTCGATCTTCTGTTGGTCATTGGCTTCATGCTTTTGCTTATCGACGCAGTTGTTTTTGGGTTGACAGAGGCAGAAGCTGGATAAAGAGTGGGTTGGGGCACTGTTCGCCGCGACGGACAGGCGGGGATGAGCGACTGTCACGAGCAAACTCTTGAACTGAGAGCACTGGCGATGCGGATGGCCGCACTCGAGGAGAATGTTGCCTTCCTCGAGCAGTGGTGCGAGGAGCAGCAGGACGCCCTCGACCGCGTCGCCGGCCCGCTCGCCTACGACCACGAGGTCGAAGCGCCGCCGCCCCCGCGGCAGATCCTCCGGATCGTCGATCTCCGCGACGGCGCGGCCGCCGACTCCGACCGGATCGGGCCCGATCCGTCCGACGTCGATCTGGGCCCCGACGTCGAGACCGTCGTGGCCGTGGTCGAGACCGAGCACGATCGGCGGGTGCGTCAGATCCGGGCCAGCCTCAACCGGCTCCGCCGCCGGCTGGCTCTGTCAGTGGCGCCGCCGACGGAGGCGCCACCCCGGGAGCCCCCGGACCCCGACAACCGGCCCGCGCCGCGACCGGTCGCCCGGACGATCCGCCGGGTCAGCGCGAAGCAAGCAGGTCGTACAGCTCCATGAGGACCCGCCGCGCCCGGGGATCCAGGCGCCGGTCCGACTCCAGCACCTCCAGCAGCGCCATCGGCGGCCCGAGCGGCGGCAGGTCGCGCACCGAGGGCGCCTCGACGTAACGCCGCTGGCACTGGCGCATGAGCTCGCCGGGATCGAGCAGCAGCGCCCGGGCCATCCGGACGAGCGTCTCGTCGGTCGGATGGTCGTTCTGCCCGGCCTCGATCTGACGCCAGGTGGTGTTCGAGACCCGGGCCCGGCGGGATGCCTCGTTCTTGGACAGGCCGAGACGGCGCCGGTGCTCCCCGATGTACTGACCGACCGCCGCCCAGTCGACCGCTTCCGACTGCTCGCTCTTCGACGGTATGGCCACGATGCGTCCCGCCTTCCCTCACGGTCATGCGCTCTGCGTGTTGATTTTGCTTGAAAGTAGCTCCTTCTACAAGCATTCCCGCACACTTCGTCGAGCCCGACGGCGGTTTGCCTCGTTTGCCATGATTTCTACGAAGTTCTTGTCAACGAGGTGCGAATTGCGTACCATTGTGGCGTGGCAGTGGCGGTGTGGGGAGTTGGTGTGGGAGTCGCAGTTGTCGCCGGACGGGCGACGAGCCGCTGGGCGCGGCGCCGCTGCGACGAGGCGCTGGCCGGCGCCCGCCTGATCCCGACTCCCCCGGAGCGGTCGTTCGTCCTCATCGCCGGGCTCGACGACGGCCCTCAGGCTCGAGCGCGGGCGCGTCAGCAGCGCGCCCTGCAGCAGGCGCTCGATAGAGAACGGCGGGGTGGCGCGTTCCTTGGCCCGGCGCGCCACTCCGACCGTTCCCCCGCCTGAGCCCACTGCTCGGCCCGGCGGGGTCATCGCATACGCTTGCCGGCCATGACGGCACGGGAGCCTCGGCTGCTCGCCCTGCGCGGGGCGATCACGCTCGACGCCGATACCCGGGACGAGGTCTCGGAGAAGACCCAGCGCCTGGTGAAGGAGATGCTGGCCCGCAACGACGTCAACCACGACGACCTGGTCAGCATCATCTTCACCGCCACCGACGACGTCCGGAGCGAGTTCCCGGCCACGGCCGCCCGGGCCCTCGGGCTCGGCGACGTGCCCCTCATCTGCGCCCGGGAACTGGGCATCGCCCACGGCATGCCGCTGTGCGTCCGGGTGATGATGCACCTCTACAGCGACCGGCGGCGCCACGAGCTGCACCACGTCTACCTGGAAGGCGCCCGCGGCCTGCGGGACGACCTCCCCGAATAACCACTTCGATGGGGACGGTCGCCGTCGTCGGTACGGGCCTGATCGGCGGCTCGCTCGCTCTCGCCCTGCGCCGGGCCGGACTGCGGGTGCAGGGCTACGACGCCGACTCCGAGCGGTTGGCGCGCGCCGTGGCCCGCGGTGCGATCGACGAGGCGGCCCCGTCCCTCCTCGACGCCTGCGCCGGTGCCGACGCGGCGTTCGTCGCCGTCACCGTGTCCGGGGTGGCCGGCGCCGTGGCCGCCGCTCTCGACGCCGGGGTGGGCGCCGTCTCCGACGTCGGATCGGTCAAGGCGCCGGTCCTCCGGGCCGTCGAGGCCCGAGCGGCCGCGGCGGCGTCGAGATTCGTCGGCGGCCACCCGATGGCCGGTTCGGGCGGGGAGGAGGGCATCGAGGGCGCCGACGCCGATCTGTTCCTGGGCGCCGCCTGGGTTCTCACCCCGACGGCCGACACCGATCCCGCCGCCTTCACCGCCGTGCGCGACCTGGTGGCCCTCACGGGGGCCAAGGTCATGGCCGTCGAGCCGGAACTGCACGACGAGCTCGTGGCGATCGTCAGCCACCTTCCGCACCTGGCCGCCAGCGCCGTCATGCACCTGGCGGCCGATGACGACGCCAACCACGACACCCTCCTCCGGCTCGCCGCCGGGAGCTTCCGGGCGCTGACCCGGGTGTCGGGGCGGTCGGCCGGTATCTGGCCCGACATCTGCGTCGAGAACCAGGCGGCCATCCTGCACATCCTCGATCGCTACATGAAGGAACTCGAGCGGGTCCGGGAGCTCGTCGTGGCGGCGGAGCGGAGGCCCCTGCTCGACTTCTTCGAGATCGCCCGGGCCGAGGTGTCGAACCTGCCCGAACGGTCGGCCGGGGCCGGGCCGCTGGTGGAGCTGTCGATGCCGGTGCCGGACCGGCCCGGCGTCCTGGCCGAGGTCACGACCCTGGCCGGCCGGCGCGGCGTCAACATCGTCGACCTCGACATCAGCCACGGCCCGACCGGCGGCGTCCTGCTCATGGTGGTGCCGGCCGCCGGAGCCGACGCCATCGTCGCCGGCCTCGACGAGCTGGGATACCACACCGCCCGCCGGGAGCTCCCGTGACCGCCCTCGACGCTTTCGGTGGCGGCTCCCGCCGCCCCTTGTCGGGGGACACCCCCGATCCCCCGGGTGGTGGCG
>JAICYE010000283.1 GCA_025934385.1 Acidimicrobiia bacterium
GGAACCTTGGCCGGTTCGGGCGCCTCGGCCGGTTCGGCGACGGCGGCCGGTTCCGCCGGAGCCGGCGCGGCCTCGGCGGGCGCCGGTGGCGGCGCCAGGAGGTGGTCGGTCACGCCCTCGCCGAGGCCCTTGCGGAACTCGTGCGACGCCTGGCCGAGCGACCGGGCCAGCTTCGGGATCTTGGCGCTCCCGAACAGCACCATGACGATCGCCAGGATGATCAGGATGTCGGGACCGATGATCTCCCCGACGAAGAGCTCTCTGCCCATGGCCGCAGCGTACGGCCGCCCGCCCGCCGCCGAATCCGTTGTTGAGCACTTCTGAGTGCTCTTAGGACAGCGTCAGGGCCCGGAGGGCGGCCTGGACCTCGGACAGGTTCGTGCCCCAGGGCACGACGGCCCGCCTGCCCTCCACCCGGATGCCGCGCTCGATGAGGCAGCAGCGGAGCAACGTGATCGGCGTCGCCTCGCCATCGGTCGTGAGGCGGTCGGGGCACAGCTCGACCCGGCGCTCGGGCTCCTCACCGTAGAACCACTGGTGGAACTGGCGGGACCGCTCGCAGCCGACCAGCGTCCAGTCGGCCCGGGCCGGGCGCTGATCGAGGTAGTCGACCGTGCCGGGGAGGTCGAGGCCGGCGCCCTGGCAGGGGAGCAGGAAGTGGGTGCCCTGTTCGGTGGCGGCCAGTGCTCGGACGTCGATGAGTTCGGCAAAGAGCTCGATCGGCGGGAGGTCCTCGTCGATGACGACCGCCTGACGGGCCAGGTCGAGCAGCCGGGGCGGCTCGGGAGGGACGACGTCGACGAGGCGCACCTCGATCGGCCGGGCCCGGACGATGAAGTTCACGTGCTGGTACCGGCCTTCGACCACGCAGACAGGCACACCCGGCGCCTCGGTCAGGGCGACCCCGGCCAGGGCGGTGGCGTTGGCGGAGTCGACGTCGTGGCGGACGACGTAGGCGCAGTCCTCCGGTCCGGCCAGCCACTCCACGGCCGTGATCGGATTGAACAGCTCCTCCTGCCCCGAGCACGTGAGCTGCACCAGCGCCGCCTGGCCCTCCGCCCCCCGCAGCACCACGAACTCCGTCCGCCGGTAGGCCTCCCGGCTGAGAAGCACCTCTTTCACCGCCACCTCGTCGAGCGGGCCGCTCCAGTGCTGCACGCTCACCCCACGGTAGGGGCGGCAGATGAAGTTCTCCGGGGGACACCCCCGAGCCCCCGGGTCGTCGGGGAGCGTCAGCACGTGCCCGACGGCGCCGAGTCTTCCCGCCGGCTGCCGTGGCGGCGGAGGGCGAGGCCGGCGGTATCGGCCCGCAGACCCCGGCGCAGCGTCTCGAGGGCGATCACCTCGTCGGTGGCGACGTTGCCGAGGTTGACGTCGATGCCGAGGTGGCGCACGAACCACCTCTGCTGGGCGGGCGACGGTGCCTCGAAAATGATCCGGTCGGCCGCCACCCGGTCGACCAGCGCCGAAACCAGCGGCTCCCGCACCCGCCCGTCCGGATGGTAGAGCCCGACCGTGCCCGATTCCCGCCCTTCGGCGATCACGAAGGCGGCGCCGGCGGCGAGGTCGGCCTCCATCTGGGCCACCCAGGCCGCCGGTCGGACGGGGGCCTCGACGTCTTTCGAGCCCACCTCGGCCAGCACGACGAAGTCGCGGGCCATCGCCTCGATCAGCCCGGCTTTGATACCGCTGCCCAGCTCGACCGTCCCCTCGGAGACCTCAACGGCGTCGAAGCCGATGGAATCGGCCCACCGCACGAACTCCCGCATCTTGCCCTGCACGCAGGCCAGCTCCAGCAGCGTGCCGCCGATGCAGGTCTGCACCCTGGCCTCCCGGCAGGCGACGACCTTGGCCCGGATGTGGCGGCTGACGTAGGCCGTGCCCCACCCGAACTTCACGAAGTCGATGTGGGCGCCGGCCAGGTCGAGGAGCGACTCCAGCGTGGCGATCGGCAGGCCCCGGTCGATGACGTGGGTGACGCCCCGGGACCGGGGCTTGGCGGTGCGCTCGGGCAGGGCGAGGAAGTCGGCCAGGGCCAGCTCGCCGTCGTTGCGCACCGCCTCCCGCCGGGGCACGCCCGGCAACGCCACCATGGGCCTCAGACTAGAGGTCCTGCAGTTGCGCCTGCCCGGAGCGGAGCCGGCAGAGCTGGATGAACAGGTCGTTGAGGAACAACTCGTTCAGGTCGCCCATCTCGTCGATGGTGATGCCCCGGCGCATCAGCTCGTCGAGGTACTGGAAGGCGTTCTTCACGCCGAAGCCGACGTAGTGGGCGCCGATGACCCGCCGGGAGTCGCCATCGATCAGCATCTTGCAGAACCCGGTCAGCTCCGGGTGGCGCATGGCGAAGAGCATGCTGGAGTCGCCGACGGGCATGCCGACGTCCTTGTGGTCGAGGCCTTCGGGCGGCATCTGGATCTTGACCACGTTGCGGTACCGCTCCCTGGCCTCCCGCTCCGACAGGCCGCACCACGTGACCTCGTAGCAGGAGTGCAGGAAGTCGGGGTACTCGGTGTAGTCCCACTCCCAGTGCTCGCCCATGATGTTGCGGGCGGCGACGCAGCCCGACTTGCGGGCCTTGAACATCTCCAGCGGCGGGCCGATGAGGTCGCCGACGGCGTAGACGTCCTCGACCGACGTCTTCATCGTCCGGTCGACCTTGATGTTCATGCGGTCGTCGACCTCGACGCCCAGCGCGTCGACGAAGGGCTGCGACTGGGCCTGCTCGCCGGTGGCGATGAACACGAAGTCGCAGTCCCGGGTCTCGACCCGGCCGTCGGCGTTGCGGAACCGGACCCCGGCGGCCTTGCCGTTCCCCAGCACTTCGAGCGGCTCGACCCCTTCCAGGATCTCGATGCCCCGGACCCGCATGCCCTCGACGACGTAGTCCCGCAGGTCGTCGTCGACGTGGTGGAGGCTGGCGGTGGCCATCAGCGGGCTGCGGGTCAGGATCGTGGTCTGCACGCCGGCCGCCTGGAAGAACGACCCGTACTCGATGGCCACCTTGGAGCCGCCGATGATCACGCAGCGGCTGGGCTCGTAGTCGAGGTCGCTGATCAGCGTGGCGAAGTCGTAGACGCCTTTCAGCGCCAGCCCGGGGATGTCGGGGAGCAGCGTCCGGGCACCGGTGGCCAGCACGAGCGTGCGAGCGGTGAAGCGCTCGCCGGCCACCTCGACCGTGTGGTTGTCGACGACCGTGGCCGGGGCGTTGAGGACGTACTCCACACCGAGCTGGTCCTTGGTCTGGAGGTTCATGATGGCGTGGGCGCCGCCCCGGCCCTTCTTGAACATCTCGAGGATCTCTGTGACCGAGACCTTCTTCTCGTCGAACTCCGGGAACCACAGCGTCCCGGAGAACCAGCGCTGCAGGTCGAGCTGGCGGGCGCAGTCGGAGAAGACGTGGTGGGGGACGCAGGCCTCGTGGGGGCAGGACCCGCCGAGGAACGGCCACTTGTCGACGATCAGCGGCCGGCCGCCCCGGGCCTTGGCGAAGGCGCCGCCGAACCGGCCGGCGGCGCCGCCGCCGATGAAGATGACGTCGTAGGGCCGGTCGTCGACCGACGCCGGCGCCACGTTGCGGATCGGCTCGCTCCCGGGGTTGGCCAGGAACTCGTCGACGATCCGGGCCCAGTCCCGCATGTTCGGGACGAAGGGCGTGCCGTAGATGTCCATCAATCCCCCTGGTGCCAAGAATCCGGGTCGTGGTGCAGTACGTCGAGGGTGCGCCGGGCGGCCAGCGCCACCTGCAGCTGGAAGCGGACGTCGGGCGAGGCGAGGTCCCGCCCGAGGATCTCTCCGATCCGGCCGAGCCGGTACTTCAAGGTGCTGACGTGGACGCCGAGGGCGTCGGCGCAGTCCTGCTGGGCGGCCCCCGCGTCGAGCCAGGCGCCCAGCGTGGGTATCAGCTTCGGGCGGCGGCGCTCGTCGTGGGCCAGGAGCGGCCCCAGCCACTCGGTGACGAGGGCGCCGAGAGCAGACGGGTCGCCGCCATCGGCCAGCAGCGAGAACAGCCCGAGGTCGTCGTGGCGGAGGACGGGCCGGCCGAGTTGGGCGGCGAAGCCGGCCGCCCGGCGGGCCTCGGCGTAGGACCGGGCGGCGCCGGCCGCGCCGGCGTGGGCCCGTCCGACACCGATGGGCCCCGGCAGCCCGGCCAGGACGGGATCGAGATCGGCGCTCTCGGCAACGATGAAGGCCGTTTCGCCGGGCCGGGCCACCACGA
>JAICYE010000018.1 GCA_025934385.1 Acidimicrobiia bacterium
CCCCGCGACCAGGCCTCGGCGAAGGTGAGGCGGCGGTCGCCGGCGACGACCGCCGCCCGTTCGGCGTTGTACTGCGCCGCCCGGCGCATCATCGATCGCACGTCGATCATGGGGTCCCCCTCGTGCCGCTGTACCAAAATGGCAGTGTAAATCAGCGCCAGCGCTGATGATAATCTGCGTCTGTGTTGAAAAATCGACACGAGCACGGATAGCCTGCCGCCAGTGGACTTCGACGACCTGTTGAGCGACGAGGCCGTCAACGACCCCGTCGGGTTCTACGGCGCGCTGCGCGACCACGACCCTGTCCACTTCAATCCGTGGTGGAACGGCTGGGTCCTGACCCGTTACGACGACGTGGCCTGGGCCTTCCGGTCCCACGGGCACCTTCCCTCCGACCGGTTCGAGGGGCCGTGGGGCGACGACTTCGCCCTCCGGGAGAAGAACGTCGGCGACGTGCTCTTCGACGTGCTGTCGAAGTTCTTCGTGTGGACGGACCCGCCGTACCACACCCGGGTGCGGACGCTGGTCAACAAGGCCTTCAGCCCGAGGAGCATCGAACTGCTGCGGCCGAGGGTCCACCGCCTGGTCGGCGAGCTGGTCGACGAGCTGCCGGTCGACGAGCCGGTCGACTTCCTGCACCGCTTCGCCTTCCACCTGCCGGTGGTGGTGATCTCGGAGTATCTCGGGATCCCGACGGAGTCGCGGGAGGACATCAAGAGCTGGTCCGACGATCTCGGCGCGGTGATCTTCGTCAAGGGCCAGGTGTCCGACCGGGCCAAGCGGGCCGAGGAGGCGGTCGAGGCGATGATCGACTTCCTCCGCCCCATCGTCCGCTCCCGCAGGCAGGATCCGCAGGACGACCTCCTCTCCGGTCTGGTGACGGTCGAGGAGGGCCGCGACACCCTCACCGAAGACGAGGTGATCGCCAACACCATCCTGATGGTCTTCGCCGGCCACGAGACGACGATGAACCTGATCGGCAACGGCGTCGCCGCCTTCTGGCACCATCCCGACCAGTGGCGCCGGCTCCAGGCCGAGCCGGCCTCGGAGCGCCTGGCGGTGGAGGAGATCCTCCGGTGGGACGGGCCGATCCGCACGCAGACCCGCTGGGCCAGAGAACCGGTCGAGCTCGGCGGCAGGACGATCGGGGCCCGGGACCGGATCCTCCTCGTCCAGATCGCCGCCAACCACGACCCGGCCGGCTTCGACCATCCGGAGCGGTTCGACATCGGCCGCGTCCACAACCGGCACCTGACCTTCGGGCACGGCATCCACACCTGCCTCGGCGCGCCGCTGGCCCGGATGGAGGCCCAGGAGGCGTTCCGCCAACTGGCCGGTCGGTTCGACCGCATCGACGTCCTCGACGACCGGCTCACCTACAACCCCACGATCATCTCGGGCAGCCTCACCGGGCTCCACGTCGCCTTGCGGCAGAAGGAGAAGTGACCAACCGTGGACTTCGGACTCCTCTTCGAGATCGGCGTACCCACGCCCTGGGACGACCGGTCCGAGTACCGGGCCTACTGGAACGCCCTGGAGCAGGCCACGACGGCCGAGGAGACCGGCTTCAGCCACATCTGGGCGGTGGAGCACCACTTCCTCGAGGAGTTCAGCCACTGCTCCGCCCCGGAGGTGTGGCTCACGGCGGTGGCCCAGCACACGTCCAGGATCCGCATCGGGCACGGTGTCGTGCTGGTGCCGTCGGCCTTCAACCACCCGGTGCGGGTGGCCGAGCGGGTGGCGGCGCTCGACATCATGTCCAACGGCCGCGTGGAGTTCGGCGCCGGCCGGTCGATCACGCAGGAGGAGCTCGGCGGGTTCCGCATCGACTCCGGCGACAGCCGGCCGATGCTGCTGGAAGGATTGGAGCAGGTGGTCTCGCTGTGGACGAGAGGCGACCAGCCGGCCAGCCTCGACGGCACGTACACGTCGATGCCGCCCCGGCCGGTGTTCCCCCGCCCATTGCAGCAGCCGCACCCGCCGCTGTGGATGGCGTCGACCAGCCCCGACACCTACGAGCTGGCCGGTCGGCACGGCTGCGGCGTCCTCGCCTTCGGCTGGGCCATCGAGCCGGCGGCCCTCGAGCGCCAGATCGACAAGTACCGCGGCGCCCTCCACTCCACCGACCACGGCGGCCGGCGGATCAACGACCGGGTCGCCGTGTTCCTCATGGGCCTGTGCCTGGAAGACGAGGAGGAGGCGAAGGAGAAGGCCCGCGATCCGTTCACCTACTACATGGACGCCTCGGCCGAGTTCTTCCTCCAGTGGGGCCGGGGCGGCACCATGCCGCCGGGCTACGAGTGGTACGCCGAGGCGTCGCAGCACGCCAAGGCCGTCGGCGCCAGGAAGAAGTTCGACTACCTCGTCGACAACGGCATGGCGCTGGTCGGCCGCCCCGAGACGGTCATCGACGTGATCGAGACCTACCGCTCCGTCGGCGCCGACCAGATCATCGTCGGCTCCCAGCTCGGAGCGATGGACCACGCCGACGTGCTCCGCTCCTTGCGGCTCATGGGCGAGCGGGTCCTGCCGAAGTTCCGGTGACCGCCTGCTTCGTCGACGGCGTCGCCCTCGAGATCGGCTGGGCCGACGCCGGCCGGAACCTCACCGAGCTCATCTTCCAGACGGTGCGGCGCGCCCTCGACGACGCCGGCCGCGAGATCGGCGAGGTCGACTCGGTGGTGATCGCCGCCCACGACCTCGTCGACGGCCGTTCGCTGTCGAGCATGGTGTCGGCCCCCGCCGCCGGCGCCTACCTGAAGGACGAGATCCGCCTCGGCGACGACGGCGCCGCCGCCTTCTCCCTGGCCGCCGCCCGCCACGAGGCCGGCGAAGCCCGCTGCAGCATCGTCGCCGCCTGGGGCCGGGCCAGCGAAGGCAGCCCCGACGCCATCGCCCGGGCTCTCTTCGACCCGATCGTCGAAGGCCCCTTCGGCCTGACCGAGCTGACCGTCTCCGCCCTGCGGGCCCAGCAGTGGCTGGCCCGCTACGGCCGCAACGGTGTGGAAGCCGACCGACTGGTCGCCGCCGAACGTCGCCGCCGCCCCGCCGGAGCATCGCCGCCGGCGACCGCCCCGCCGTGGCCGCTCCGGCCCGACGAACTCCCCCGCTGGGCCGACGTGGCGGTGGCGATGGTCATCTCCGACCGGGAGGCGCCGGTCCGTGTCGCCGGCATCGGACACGGCTCGGAGCCCTACTCCCCCGGCGACCGCGATCTCGCCGCCCTCCCCGGGCTTGCTTCCGCCGTGCAGCGGGCGCTGCCGGCCGGGATCGATCCCGTCGACATCGGCATCGCCGAACTCGACGGGCTCACGCTCTTCGACGAAGCGACCGCCATCGAAGCGGCGGGTCTGGCCGGGCCCGGTCAGGGACTGCATGCCCTGGCGAACGACCAGCGCATCAACCGGTCAGGCGGGTCGGCCGCCGGCTACTGCGCCCCCGCCATGGGATTGACGCGCCTCGCCCACGCCAGCCGGCAACTGTCCGAAGCCGGGCCCGCCCGCTGGGCGCTGGCCACCGGGTCGTCGACGGTGGCGGCGCAGACCCACACCGCCGTCGTGCTGGAGGCCCGGTGAAGCGGCCCATGGCCATCGCCGGTGTCGGGCAGACGCCGTACCGGAGGGCCCACGCCGACGCCAGCACGGGCGACCTCGTGTTCCGGGTGGTCAGCGAGGCCCTGGCCGACGCCGGCCTCGATCGCCACGACGTCGGCGCGGTCGTGGCCGGCGTGGCGCCCGACGCGCTGGCCGGGGTGAACTGCATCGAGAAGTCGGTGCTGGGGGCGGTGGCCCCGCCGGGGGCGCCGTTCTTCCGGGTCAACACCGGGGGGGCCACCGGATCCTCGGCGGCGCTGGCGGCGATGACGCTCGTCGCCTCGGGGAGAGCCGACATCGTCGTGGCCTTCGCCCTCGAGCGGATGGGCCAGGCCATCACGTCGCAGCAGGTCTTCAACACGATCTTCGATCCCATCTACGAGAAGGACTTCGTCCTCACCACGATCACCATGGCGGCGTTGCGGGCCTCGCTGCTCATGGCCCGCTACGGCTACACCGAGCGGCACTGGGCGGCGCTGGCCGCCCGCAACCACCGCAACGCCCTGAAGAACCCGCTGGCCCACCTCCACCGCGACCTCACGATCGAAGCGGTGCTGGAGTCGCCGCTGCTGGCCTGGCCCATCCACCTCTACGAGGCCTGCCCGATGTCGGAGGGGGCCTGCGCCCTCGTGATCGCCGCCGCCGACCGGCTCCCGGCCGGGCGGCCGGTGGCCTGGATCCATGGTGCCGCCTCCCGTTCCGACAGCTACGCCATGGGCGACCGGTTCGACCGCCCCGAGGGCACGCTGGTCGATCTCGTCACCCTGCGGCGGGCGGCCGAGGTCGCCTACCGGCAGGCCGGCATCGCCGATCCGGGCAAGGAGATCGACGTCGTCGAGATCCACGCCCCGTTCTCCAGCGCCGAGGTCATGGCCTACCCGCCGCTCGGGCTGTGCGCTCCCGAGGACGGGCCGGCCTACGTCGACCGGCTCGTCGACGCGGGCGGAGAGGGGGGCCGCGGCGCCGGGCCGTTCGTCAACCCGTCCGGCGGGCCCATGGCCGCCAACCCGGTCAGCGCCACCGCCATGATCCGCATCGCCGAGTGCGCCCTCCAGGTGCGGGGCGCGGCCGGCGACCGGCAGGTCGACGGCGCCCGCCGCGCCGTGGCCTCCGGGCAGGGCGGGGCCACGCAGTTCTCGTCCGCCGTCGTCCTGTCCGCCGAGCCACCGGGAGCGCCGTAGATGACCGACACCGAACTGGTCACCGTCGACGGGAGCTGGAACTTCCAGTACCGCTACTTCGCCGGCGAGACCGCCAGCCGGTTCTTCGTCGAGCTGCGGGATCACGGCCACATCGTCGGGCGGCGGTGCCCCGGCTGCCAGCGGGTGCTGGTCCCCGCCCGCAGCTACTGCGACCGCTGCTTCGTGGCCACCACCGACTGGGTGACGGTGGGGACCGAAGGGGTGGTGGAGACCTTCACCGTGCTCACCGCCGCCTTCCCCGGCCTCCCCGAACCTCCGCTGGCCATCGCCTACGTCACCCTCGACGGCGCCGGCACGGCGCTGCTCAACTTCGTCGAGGGCCTCGACCTGACCGACCTCGACGCCACCGCCGGCGTGCTCCTCGACCGGCCCCGGGCCGAGGTCGTCTTCCACGAGGCGCGCCACGGCCGCATGACGGACTTCCACTTCCGGGTCAGCCCGTGAAACAGCGTGCTCCGACCGTGGAGAGCGACATCGCCCGGCGCCGGGCCGCCGCCCTGGCTGAAGGGGGCCGGTCGTACCACCGGAAGCGGGCGGCGCTGCTCAGCGCCGCGGCCAAGGTCTTCCGGGAGAAGGGCTACCGGGGCGCCACCCTCAACGACATCGCCGCCGAGCTCGGCACCGAGCGGGGCTCGCTGTACTACTACGTCTCCGGCAAGGACGAGCTCTTCCACGAGATCGTCAAGGTCGCCTCGGCGGCCAACGTGGAACGACTCGGCGAGATCCGCCACGGCCCCGGTACCCCGGTCGACAAGCTGCGGGCGGCCATCGTGGCGCTGATGTCGTCGTACGACGAGCACTACCCCTACCTCTATGTCTACGTCCAGGAGGACATCAGCCAGTTCGCCGGCGACGACACCGGCTTCGCCGAGGAGATGCGGGCGATCGACCGGCGGTACACCGAGGCCTTCACCGACCTGGTCCAGGAGGGCCTCGACGACGGATCGCTGCAGTCGCCCGCGCCCGCCCAGGTCACCGCCTTCGGCATCATCGGCATGGTCAACTGGACCCACCGCTGGTACCACCAGGGCGGCCGCCTCACCGCTCCCGAGATCGGCGAATCCTTCGCCACCATCGTGCTCGACGGGCTGGGCACCGGGCGGCCCCGGGCCAAGCGGCCGGCCCGACCGTAACGCCGGCGGACCTACGCGGCGCCGGCCAGCCAGGTCTCGAGCTCGTCGAACACCTTCTTCATCAGCGCGGCATTCTCGGCCCGGCCCATCTGCTGGGTCCCGACGAGGACACCGACGGCCATGACGGCCAGGGTCTTCGCCCGGGCGGGCGGCAGGCCGAGTTCCCGCAAGGTGTCGTGGACGACGTCGATGCGGGCTTCGTCGACCCGGGCCTGGGCGGCGGCGGCGTCGGGATGCGAGCGGCTCCACGACCGGATGGCCGCTTCGGCGCCGTGGGGCAGGCCTCCGGCCAGCTTCTTCAGAAGGGCCAGGCGGGCGATCGGATCCGGTTCGCTGCGGGCCTGGTCCACGAGGTGGAAGGCGTGTTCCGCCTCCCACCAGCCGTAGAAGGCCTGCAGGAAGGCGGTGCTCCCTTTGAAGTGGTGATAGAAGGAGCCGATCGTCACATGCAGCCGCTCGCACAACCCGGCGATCGTCAGCGCCTCGACGCCCTGGCCGGCGATGACCTCGAGCGCCGCTTCGAAGTACTGCTCTCTCGTCAGGCCGGTCCTCACGCTCAGCCCGCCGCCCCGATGAGGTCGTCGCGGCCCTTGGCCTCGAGCTGCGCCTCGTAGCGGGCGTAGAGCGGCTTGGCCAGCGGCAGCATCTTGAGCATCTCGGGCACGGATCCCTTGGCCCGTACCCGGCCCTTGGCCATGGCCATCACCAGGTTGAGCTTCCCGAGCCAGAACGTGTTGGCGTCGTCGGCCTTCATGCCCATCGTGATGGCCGACTCCCGGTCGGGGACGTCGTCGCCGAAGAACACGTCGCCGTTGGCGAAGTCGACGAAGATGACGCTGTCCGGCTCCTTGAACTCGAAGCGGATGGTGAGGCCGGCCTCCTTCGTCTTCGGGCCGATCTCGGGATCGGCCATCGCCTCGGAGAAGATCGAGCCGATGCAGTCGTAGACGTCCTGCGCGTCGCGGAATCCCATGGCCGCCCCCTTCAGGTCAGACGCGGTACGGCATCGACTTGATGCCCTGGATGAAGTTGCCGACCAGGCAGGTCGGTTCCCCGAGCTCGAGGGTCGGCGCCCTGGTGACGAGCTCCCGGAAGACGCTCCGCAGCATGCTGCGGGCCAGGGAGGCGCCGAGGCAGAAGTGCGGCCCGCCCCCGCCGAAGCCGACGTGGGCCGGCTCCCGGGTGATGTCGAAGCGCCAGGGATCGGGGAAGACGGACTCGTCGCGGTTGGCCGAGACGTAGAGCATGACCACCTTGTCGCCCTCGCTGATGGGCATGCCGGCCAGCTCGGTGTCGCGGGTGGCGGTGCGGCGGAACGTCATGACCGGCGTCGCCCAGCGCACGATCTCCTCCACCGCGCTTCCGAGGTGGCGCTCGACGTCGGAGGCCAGCAACCGGCGCTCGTCGGGGAAGAGGCACAGCGCCCGCATGCCGTGGCTGATGGACTGGCGCGTCGTGTCGTTGGCCGCCACCGACAGCAGCACGAGGAAGGCGGCGATGTCCTCGTCGGTCAGGTGCTGCCCGTCGACCTCGGCCGTCACCAGCCCGCTCAGGATGTCCTCACCCGGTTGGGCCCGGCGGAGGTCGCAGAGCGCCGCCGCCTCGCCGTAGATGCCGACCAGCGTGTCGAGGAGGTGCGTCAGGCCGTCGCGGCCCTGGAGGACGTCGGGGTCGTTGTAGGCCACCATGTCGTCGGCCAGCTGGGTGAGGCGCTCGCGGCCGCCCTCCGCCACCCCCATCATCTCGCCGAACGTCAGGGAGGGCAGCGGCTTCGAGAGCGTGGCCACGAAGTCGCCCTCGCCCTGCTCCAGCAGATCGTCGACGAGCCGGGTGGCCCGGGCCTGGATCCGCTCCTCCAGCGCCCGCACCCGGCGGGGAGAGAAGGCCACCGAGACCAGCCGGCGCAGCTGGGTGTGGCGGGGGTGGTCCATGCCCAGGAACGACCCGGCGGGCTCGAGCACCTCCATCGGGATGTCCTCGATCATGTAACCCTGGCTGGAGCAGTAGGTCTCGGGATCGCGGCTGACGGCCATGACCTCGGCGTGGCGGACCACCGCCCAGTACCCGCCCCCGGCGTTGCCGGGCAGGGACGCCATGCCCTCGGCCGGCCTCTGCCACGACACCGGGCGCTTCTCCCGCAGGATGGCCAGCCGGGCGTCGCGCTCCTCGGCGCTCAGTTCCCAGAACGCCATGGTCGACACGTCGATCTCGTCGAAATCGCGCTCCATGCACATAGCATGACATATGTTATGGCGCGCCGAAAGCCTCTTCGGTAGAGTGCCCGGGATGGGCGAAGCTCCCGTGGTCACGGTCGTGGACGAGCGGATCGGCTGGCTCACCCTCAACCGGCCCGAGGCCATGAACGCCATCGACATCGAGCTGGCCGGGGCCCTCGAGGCCGCGCTGGCACGGCTGGCCGGGGAGGCGGCGGTGATCGTCATCCGGGGGGCGGGCGGCAACTTCTCCGCCGGCGGCGACGTCGCCGAGGTCGCCCGCCTGCGGGCCGAAGGGCCCGAGGCGCTGGCCGAGCTGTTCGACCGCTACGGCCGGGCCGTCGCCCTCATCGCCGAGGTCGACGTGCCGGTCGTCGCCGCCGTGGAGGGCTACGCCATGGCCGGCGGCTTCGAGCTGATGCAGGCCTGCGACATCGCCGTCGTGGCCGAGGACGCCGTGCTCGCCGACACCCACCTGAAATTCGGCCAGATCCCCGGCGGCGGCGGCTCGCAGCGCCTTCCCCGGCTCGTCGGCCGGCAGCGGGCCGCCGGCCACATCCTCACCGGCGACCGCATGAGCGGCCGCCAGGCGCTCGAGTGGGGTCTGGCCTACCAGGCCGTTCCGGCCACCGAGCTCGAATCCGCCGCCCGGGCGCTGGCGGAGCGGCTGGCGGCGCGGCGCCCCGAAGCCCTGGCCCGCACGAAGCGCCTGCTGTGGCAAGGGCTCGAGCTCCCCCTGGCCGACGGGCTGGCCCGGGAGCGGGCCGAGGTCGTGGAGCACATCATGAGCGATGCCGGCGCGGCGGCCATCGCCGCCTTCACCGGGAGGACGTCGTGACCGAGGCACTGATCGGATCCGGGCTGGTGCTGGTCGACATCGACGACGGCGTGGCCCACGTCCGCCTCAACCGGCCGGAGGCGTCGAACGGCATGAACGTGCCGTTCCTCAAAACGCTGCACGAGGCGATCATGGTGGTGCACGGCGAAGCGCGGACCCGGGCCGTCCTCCTCTCCGGCGAGGGTCGGCACTTCTGCGCCGGCGGCGACGTCCACACCTTCGCCGCCCAGGGCGAGGCCCTGCCGGACTATCTGCGGACGGCGACGACGTGGCTCGGGGCCTGCGCTTCGGCGTTGACCCGGCTGGAGGCGCCGGTGGTGGCGGCGGTGCAGGGCTATGCCGCCGGTGGCGGCGGATTCGGGCTGGTGTGCCCGCCGACCTCGTCGTCGCCGGCCAGTCGGCCCGGTTCCTCCTCGGGGCGACCCGGGTGGGGATGGCTCCCGACGGCGGCGGGTCGGTGACGCTGGCCCGGATCGTGGGGCTCCGCAAGGCCATGGAGATCGCCCTGCTCAACCCGACCCTCACGGCCGCCGAGGCGGCGGACCTCGGGATCGTGAACCGGGTCGTGCCCGACGACGCGGTCCTGACCGAGGCCCGGGCGCTGGCCCGCCAGTTGGCCCACGGCGCCACCCGGGCGCTGGCCGCCACCAAGCGTCTGTTGTGGGACGGGCTCGGTTCGACCGTCGAAGCCCGCCTGCCCGACGAGTCCCGGACCGTGTCGGAGCTGTCGGGGACGGCCGACGCCCGGGAGGGCCTCGCTGCCGTCATCGAGAAGCGCGAGCCGAAGTTCTCCGGGCGATGACCGGCCTCGCCGGGCGCCGGGCCCTCGTCACCGGGGGCGGCTCGGGCATCGGTGCGGCCATCGCCCTGCGCCTGGCGGCCGACGGGGCCGATGTCATAATCGGGGACATCGACCTCGACGCCGCCAAGGCGCAGGCGGAGCGCTGCACGGCCACCGCCGTGCACCTCGACGTCGCCGATCCGGCCTCGGCCGGCAGCGTCGTGGCCGACGCCGGCGGGTTCGACATCCTCGTGAACAACGCCGGCATCGACCACGCCGGCGTGTTCTTCACCGATGTCACGCCCGAGCAGTGGCGCCGGCTCCTGGCGGTCAACGTGGAAGGAATGTTCGCCTGCACCCGGGCGGTGCTGCCGGCCATGCAGCAGGCGGGGTGGGGCCGCATCGTCAACCTGTCGTCGGAGGCGGGGCGGGTGGGTGCCAGGGCCGACGCCGTCTACGCCGCCACGAAGGGCGCCGTCATCGCCTTCACCCGGTCGATCGCCATGGAGAACGCCCGCTACGGCATCACCGTCAACGCCGTCGCCCCCGGCCCGATCGAGACACCGCTGCTGCGGCGGATGCCGCCGAAGGCCGTCGACATCGTCACCGCCAGCACCCTGCTGCGCCGGCTGGGCCGGCCGGAGGAGGTGGCCGCGGCGGTGGCGTTTCTCGCCTCGCCGGAGTCGTCCTACATCACCGCCGAGATCCTGGGCGTGTCGGGCGGCATGTTCCTGGGCGGCTGAGCGCCGAAGGAGGAGAGGCATGAGCGCCGCGACCGACGTCCGCTGGGACCGGCTCATCGAACCTGACCGGGTCCACGGCTCGCTCTACACCGACCCGGCCATCTACGAGGCCGAACTGGAACGGATCTGGTACCGGACGTGGGTCTACGTCGGTCACGAGAGCGAGATCCCCGAACCGAACGACTACGTCCTCAAGTCGATCGGGCCGCAGCCGGTCATCATGAGCCGCGACCGGCAGGGCCGGATCCACCTGCTGCTCAACCGCTGCAGCCACCGGGCCAACCTCGTCTGCGACGCCGCTGCGGGCAATTCCAGTGCCTTCCGCTGCCCGTACCACGGCTGGACCTTCGCCAACACCGGCGCCCTGCTCGGCTACCCGTTCAGCTCCGGCTACGGCGGCGGCGAGCTCAAGGCGGAGCTCGGCCTGGCCCGGGTGGCCCGCATGGAGACCTATCAGGGCTTCGTCTTCGGATCGATGGCCGACGAGGGGCCGACCCTGGCCGAGCACCTCGGTGACGCCGCCGGCGAGATCGACCGGCTGGTCCGGCTCTCCCCCGAGGGCCGCGTCGAGCTGCGGGCGGGCTGGCTCAAGCACAAGGTCAGGGCCAACTGGAAGATGTTGCTGGAGAACGAGACCGACGGGTACCACCCGCAGTTCGTCCACGCCTCGATCTTCGCCGTGGCCGACTCGGGCATCGGCGAGCTCTACGGCGAGAAGTCCACCGCCGTCTCCCGGGACCTCGGCGGCGGCCACACCGAGAACGACCTCCGGCCCGAGTTCCGCCGCCTGGGCGAACCGCTGCGCTGGTTCGGGACCAGTCCCGACCGGCTGCCCGGCTACGTGGCCAGTATGCGGGCCACCTACGGCGACGCCGCCGAGCAGATCCTCATCGAGGGTTCGCCCCACGTGATGATCTTCCCCAACCTCTTCATCGCCGAGATCCAGATCTTCGTGCTCCAGCCGACCGCCGTCGACGAGACGGTCCAGCACGTCACCGCCATCGGCTTCGCCGGCGCCCCCGATCTCAGCCGACGGATGCTGCAGCAGACGCTGGGGTCCGTCGGTCCGGCCGGATTCCTCCTCGCCGACGACTCCGAGATGTACGAGCGGAACCAGCGCGGTGTGCAGGTCCGCCGGCCGGAATGGCTCGTGCTCAAGCGGGGCCTGCACCGGCAGCGACGCGACGAGGGCGGCCACCTCATCGGCGATGCCACCGACGAGGTTCCGATGCGGGCCATCTGGGCCCACTACCGCCGGCTCATGGAGGACGGGCGGTGACCGCCACGCCCCCGGTCGACGTCGACCTCCTCCGCTCGGTCGAGCAGTTCCTGTTCCTGGAGGCCCGACTGGCCGACGAGGGCGACTACGACGGCTGGGAGGCGCTGTGGACCGACGACGGCGTCTACTGGGTCCCGGCCAACGGCGACGAGATCGATCCGATGACCCAGATGTCGATCCTATTCGACAACCGTTCCCGGATCGCCCTGCGGGTGCGGCAGCTCGAGCACGACAAGCGCCATGCCCAGAACCCCCGGTCGCGACTGCGCCGGATCCTCGGCAACATCGAGGTCCTCGACGGGGACGACGGCGATGTCGTCGTCGGGGCCAACTTCTCCGTCTACGAATCCCGCGACCGCGGCACGACCATCTGGGCCGGCCGCAGCGAGTACCGCCTCCGGCTCGTCGACGGCCGCTGGCGGATGGCCCGCAAGAAGGTCATGCTCGTCGACAACGACCGGCCGCTCGCCACTCTCGCCTTTCTCGTCTGATGGCCGCGTCGCCCGATTCCATCGGTGTGGTGGCCAACGAGTTCGCCTCGGTGGCGGTGTCCGTCGACCACGCCGGAAACGGTCCCCGGCTCCGGCTCGAAGACCTGAAGACCGGGCGGGTCGGCTACCTCGACGCCCTCGAGCTCGAAACCCTCGCCTGGCTGCCCGACGGTGCCCTCCATGGCCTGCTCGACCCGTCCGCCGTCCGCTGGAAGTCCCGGTGAGCTGGCTGCGCATCGACGACGGGGCGCGGTGGAAGACCGCCGCTGATCACCAGGTGGCGACGTAGGGCCGTTTCTTCGTCGCGCGGGGCGGACGGGGGTCGCCGGCCGCGCCGATCCCCACCCGGACGTCGACGACCGTTCCCTGCAACGACGAGCGGACCTCGGTGGGCTGATCCATGCCCCCATTGTCGCCCGGCGGCGCGCCGAGCATAGATTCACACCGACTCTGTGGCGACCAGCGGGAGGTAGCGATGACTGCGAGCGGATCCGACGGGAACTTCGATCTCCGGGACGCCAACTTCGAATCGCTGTACCAGGGGGGCCCGATCATCGAAGGGCTGCACTTCCCGAGCATTCCGTGGGACATCGCCGAGGCGCAGCCCGCCGTCCGGGAGCTCGAACGGGCCGGGCGCTTCCGGGGCGAGGTGCTCGACGTGGGCTGCGGCCTCGGCGAGAACGCCATCTATCTCGCCGGCCGCGGCTACCGGGTGACCGGCGTCGACATCGCCCCCACCGCCCTCGACGAGGCCCGCCGGCGGGCCGCCGAGCGGGGCGTCGAGGTCGACTTCGCCGTCTCCGACGCCACGACCCTGGCCGGCTACGACAACCGCTTCGACAGCGTGCTCGACAGCGCCTGCTACCACTGCCTCGACGACGAGGCCCGTCCCGACTACGCCGCCTCCCGGCACCGGGCGACCCGCCCGGGCGCC
>JAICYE010000040.1 GCA_025934385.1 Acidimicrobiia bacterium
TAACGCTCGGCCAGATCCAGGGCCCGGCGGGCCATCGTCTCCGCCCTGGCCGGCACGTGGTCCAGCCGCCAGCGCGACGGCGGCAGCCCCGCCGCCAGTTCCGCCATACGTTGCGTCAGCTCCGGTTCCGCCGGCAACGAGCCCCGCTCCGGAACGGCGAAACCGGGGACGACGACCCGCTCCCCGTCCGGCTTCGAGAACGGCGACAGCTCGGCCAGCACCGCTTCGACGTCGCGGCGCGGAAGTCCGCTACCGGCCACGAGCTCGCCGACCGTGGCCCCATCGGCCAACCCGGCCAGCACCGGGCGCACCCGGGCGAAGTCCAGCCCCCAGACGCCCCGCAGGCGGGCGACGGCCTCGGCGACGTCGGGCACATCCGGCGCGTCCGGCATGGCCGGAGGCTAATCCGGCAGCGGCGCTTCGAAGAGCTCCAGGCCCCGGGCCGGGCGGTAGCCGACTTCGGCGTTGACGGCGATCATGGCCGTGTTGTCGGCGGTGACCTCGGTGTCGAGCCGGTCGATGCCCCGCTCGGCGGCCCACAGCGCCAGGGCGGCCTTGAGCGCTCGCCCGACCCCGCGGCGGCGAACGCTCCGGCGCACGACAGTCCAGTCGACGAAGGCGGCGGGGACGAACGCCACCGGCTCGGCGGCCGACGCCCCGAGTACGGCCTTGTCGCCCGGGGGTTCGGGGGTGTCCCCCGAAGTGAACGCGTCACCCTTGCGGCAGGCGACGAGAGTCACGCCGCCGTCCGCGGCCCGGCGCAGCTCGCCGGCCCGCCAGTCCTCGTAGACCGTGGCCGGGAACGGTTCGGTGCTGGGGATGTCGGACCGGCCCTCGTCGTGGACCTCGTGCACCGCCCGGCAGAACGACTCGTCGTCGAATCGGGTGGCCAGCGGCACGACCTCGACGTCGGACAGCAGCATCTCGGTGAGCCCGGCCCGGTCCAGGCGGCTGACGTCGAGGACGTAGTTCCACCGCAGGGGCTCCTCGGCATCCGACGGCGAGAAACCCCAGCCCCGGACGACGCCGGCCGAGCGGTCGTCGTCGAGGTCGACGAGGCAGCGGAGCCGCCCGGCGCCGATCGCCTGGGCCCAGACACGGACCTGTTCGAACAGCAGGCGGCCGATGCCCCGGCCCGTGTACTCGGGGTCGACCTCGATGCCGGCGTAGACGACGCCCGGTTCGGCGACGGGCCCGGAGCTGGCCTCGAGCGCCCGGCTCGTGGCCACGATCTCGCCGCCGAGCTCGGCCACCAGCCGGATCCAGGGGACGTCGTCCCGCAGCGCCACCCCGGCGGCCCGACGGGCCCGGAGGGCGGCGACGGTGTCGGCCAGCAGCGGCCGGGCCCGGTTGTGGACCCGGACGATGGCGTCGAGGTCGGAGTCGACCGCCGCCCGGATCAGCGGCTTCGCCGGGGTACGGGGGTGTCCCCCGGGATCAGGGGAGGACAAGGGCCCGAACCGTGTGGAGGGCCGGATCGATCTCCGCCCGCACCATTCCCTGCGCCACCGGCGGGGCGCCGCTGCGCCGCACGACCACGCCGATGCCCGCCATCCACGCCACCTTGTTCCCGTCGAGACCAAGCTGAACGTACTGCCCCAGCCGGTGCAGCATGGGGACCGCGGCCGGCACGAGCCGGTGGAGCGGGAGGAGTCTCGGGCTCACGTCAGCCGGTCGGCCGGCCGCGGTTCTCGAGCAGCGCCAGGCTGGCCTTCGTCGTGTCGGTCGGCATGTCGACCTTCACGTCGCCGCCGAGGTCCAGAAGGGCGAACTCCATGTCCCGCATCCGGATCGGGTCCTGCCCCTGGCCGGTGCGGATGGCGTTGAGGGCCTCGACGGCGATGGCGGCCAGCTCGGCCTTCGACCGGTCGGCGGGGAACTTCGTGTCGTAGATCTCCGACAGGTCCTTGAGCCGGCTCTCGACGTCGATCTTCTCCACCACCTTGATGACCCGCTTGTCCTTCACGTAGACCGACATCTTCCGGAAGTGGCGGGCGTCGGGCGTCACCTGGTTGGGGCCGCCGCCGGTCTGCGACGCCTTGGGCAGGTTGGGCCGCTGGAGGTCGTAGCGGGTCACGCCGGAGTGGGCCGCCGGGGCGGGGAACGGGTCCTCGTCCTTGCGGTACTCGAGGGATTCGGGGTTGAACTCCACCACCCGGGCCGCTTCGTTCATGGCCTGCTCGACGTAGGCGAAGACGTCGCGGGCGTCGGCGATGGGGTCGCGGCCTGGCGTGTGGTCGGTGTCGGCGGTGGCGAACTCGGCGGGCGCCCCGGCCGGGTCGAGGACCCAACGCCGGGTGGAGAGCAGCTCCGCCGCCGTCGGCTGGCCGGGAGCGGCACCGCCGGAGCCGCTCGGCCCGGCGTTCGCCGGCTTGCGGAGGAAGCGGTTCATCCGGGTCGGGTCGAGGAAGCGGACGGCGAGGGCGTCGTCGCTCACGACCTCGTCGAGGACGGGCTTGCCGTCCTCCGCCACCCGGGCCTTGTAGCGGAAGTCGTCCTCCACCAGGCCGCGGACGTCGGTCTCGTGGTCGCCGGCCGTGTCGTGGACGGTCTCGGTGTAGAGGAACGTGTTCGACAGCTTCTCGGTGTTGTGCAGCGCCGCCCGCAGCCGCTTCTCGGCGTCGGCGGCATTGTTGCAGGCCGACAGGCCGAGGGTGGCCGCCACCAGCAGCCCGACGAGCACGATGTGACGTCGGCGGTTCACGGCTGGATCCGGAGCGTCTGGCGCAGCAGCGTGCGGGGTTGGTCGTAATCGGCCCGGGTGGCCAGCACGAACAGGTACCGGCCCTTGAACCACACGGCGATCGACTGCTTCGTGCCGGTCGTCAGGTAGACGGTGTCATGCCCGAGGCGGACGGGCCGGGGGGCGGTGGCGCCGATCTGGTTGACCACCGTCCGGCGGAACGTGTCGGCGTTGACGTCGGCGCCGGGGTTGAACCGGCTGACCTGGAGGGTGGCCATCACGAGGTCGTTGCGCCGCAGGGAGTACAGCGACAGGGCGTCGACGAAGGCCTTCGGCACCCGGGCCAGGTCGCCGCTCACGTCCTCGGGGGCGAGTTTCAGGCCGAGGAGGTCGGGCGGCAGGTTGGCGATGTCGAGCGTTTTGACCGCCTTCCCGGGAGTGGGAGCGACCGACGCCTCCGACCGGGTGCAGCCGGCCAGGGCCACGGCCGCGGCCACGGCGGCCAGTACGGCCCCGAACGGGCGGAGTCGGCGGAGACCCGTCCTCACGGTTTGTAAACCCTCAGCTCTCCGGTCACGTAGGGCCGCGTGTCGTCGCTGTAACTGAAGATTCCAACGGTGCCGGCGGTGTAGTCCCAGTGGGCGCCGGGCTGGATCGTGGGCGAGGCGAACTGGCCGCTGTCGGCCCGGACGGAGCGGGGCACGGTGTCCTTGTTGACCCAGCGGATGATCGACCCGACATAGGCGGTCTGCACCTTCGGGTCGAGCGCCTCGTGGCCCGGGTCGTTGTCGCCGTAGATGTCGATCTCCCGGATGGTCTGCGTGGCGGCCGCCACGGTCGTCGCCGTCGTGGCGCTGGGGGCGCCGGCCGAACGGGCCGTGGTGGCCGTGGCCGCCGGCGCCGACGCCTTCGGCTTCGTCGTCGTGGTGGCGGCCGACCGGGCGGCCGCGCCCGTGGTCGTCGTGACCGCCGCCGCCGCCGTCGTGGTCGTCTCCCCGAGGCGGTTGTTGGCCTGCTCCTTGAAGTCGAGCAGCGCCTTGTTGCCCACCTTGTTCTCGCTCCCGCAGGCGCCGAGCGCCACCAGCGCCAGCGCGCTCAGCAGCAGAACCATGGCCCTTCTCGTCATCGGATGCTCCCCGAACGGTTGACAGCTTCGACGGTCGTCCCCAGGTACGACTCCACCACCCGCTCGTCCTCCAGCACGTCGGCCGGCCGGCCCCGGGTGACGAACCGGCCCTGGTCGAGGGCGATCAGCTCGTCGGAGACGGCCGAGATGAGCGGCATGTCGTGCTCGATGACGAGGATGGCACACCCCGTCTCGAAGCGGACCCGGCGCAGCAGCGGCGCCAGCCCTTCGGCCTCGGCCTGGGCGATGCCGGAGCTGGGCTCGTCGAGCAGGAGCACCTGCGGCTCGGTGGCCAGCACGCAGGCGAGGTCGACGATGCGCCGCAGCCCGGTCGAGAGCTCCTTCACGAACTTGTCGCGGTAGGCGCCGAGCTCGAGCAGCTCGATCAGCTTCTCGGCCCGCAGCCGCACCCGCTTCTCCGCCCGGCGGGCCTGGGGCAGTTGCGCCGCCGCCAGGATGGCGCTGTGTACTTCGAGGCGCCGGTCCAGCGCCACCAGCAGCGTCTCGAAGACGGTGAGCGACGGGAAGAGGCGGGCGTCCTGGAAGCGGCGCACCAGCTTGCGGCGGGCCCGCTCCTCGGGCGGGAGGCCGGTGATGTCGACGCCCTGGTAGCGGACGGCGCCGCCGTCGGGCAGCTGGAATCCGGAGATCAGGTCGAACGTCGTCGTCTTTCCCGATCCGTTGGGGCCGATGACGCCGAGCACCTCGCCTTCCCGGACGGCGAAGCTCACGTCGTCGACGGCGGTGATACCGCCGAAGCGCTTGGTGAGATGCTCCACTTCGAGGATGGGCCGGGACTCACCGAGCTCCAGCGCCCGCCGCTCCCGCTCCGACCGCAGCGCCGAAGCCGGCGCGGCGGTGGTGAGGGCGCCCGTCCCCTTCACGTAGACCGCCCGGAGGATGTCGGGCCGGGCCAGCAGGTCGGCGGTGGCGCCGAAGAACCTGACCTCGCCCTTCTCCATGAAGATGGCCTTCTCAGCCAGCGTGAGGGCGACGTTGACCGACTGCTCGACGACGATGACCGTCGTGCCCCGGGCGTGGATCTGCCGCACGACGTCGAGCAGCTGACCGACCACCGCCGGCGAGAGGCCCAGCGACAGCTCGTCGATCATCAGCAGCCGGGGCCGGGCCAGGAACGCCTGGGCCAGCGACAGCATCTGCTGCTCGCCACCCGACAGGGAGGCCGCCGTCTCGTCGGCCCGCTCCCGGAGGATGGGGAAGATCCCGAAGACCTCGTCGAGGCGAGTCTGGCGCGCCTCCGCGCCGTCCCCGGAGTTCATCCAGGTCCCGAGGAGGACGTTCTCCCGCACGGTGAGCCCGGGGAAGATTCCCCGCCCGCCGGGCATGTGGATCACGCCCCGGGCGGCCGTCTCGTGGGGCGGCATGTGGGTGATGTCCCGCCCGTCGAACACGATGGCCCCGGCCGACGCCTCCTGGGTGCCGCTGATGGCCCGCAGCAGCGTCGACTTGCCGGCGCCGTTGGTGCCGAGCAGGGCGATGATCTCGCCCTCCTCGACGTCGAAGTCCACGCCGAAGAGCACCTGCCCGCCGTCGTAGGTGACATCGACGTCGCGACAGACGAGCAGCTTGCCCCGGCCGGCGGCCTTGGCCTCCCGCCAGTCGGCGTCGGCCATGGAAGCGGCGAAGGCGTTGCGCCGGTCGAACTCGAAGAACGACGCCGCCGAGAGGTTGACCAGCGCCCCCACCACGGCGAACGGGACGCAGAAGAGGATGGCGGCGCTGTAGCCGTACTGCGTCCGCAGCATCCCGGCCATGGGGACGAAGAAGATGAGCCCGGGGATGGCGGCCAGGCCGAGCATCTGCACGCCCTGGGTCCGCACCACCGGCGGGATGATCTGGGTCGTGATCGCCTGGGCGGCCGGCCCGACGAGGGCGTAGCCGAAGGTGAGCAGGGCGCTGAAGCCGACCAGCAGCCACAGCGGCGGCAGCGTGGCGGTACCCAGCAGGCCGAGGGCGCCGACGAGCCCGAACAAGCCGACGACGACCAGCACCCGCGACGGGTTGACGGCCGACAGGCGGTCGATCAGGGCGCCGCCGACGAAGGCGCCGAGGAGGCCGGCCACGAACGCCGCCGGCCCCAGGACGGCGAACCGCTCGGTGGCACTGCGCAGCCCGTACTGGTCGACGAGCAGGAACGGCAGCAGCAGAGCGTAGACCGTACCGCCGGGGGTGGCGACGACAGCGGCGATGAACTGCCGGCGCAACGTGCGGACGGCCCACACCGTCCGCCACGCCTCGCCGAACGACTGCGGCTCGCCCTCCTGGCGGGCGATGTCCTCGTCGGCGCCCATGGCCCGGCGTTCCATGTAGCCCCGGACCGGCTCCCGCAGCGCCACCAGGATGACGACGCCGGAGGCGGCGACGAGCGCCCCGCCCACGACGAACGTCGTCCGCCAGCCGAGGCCGTCGATCATCAGCGCCGCCGTCAGCGACAAGGGCAGCGACGCCGTGCGGCCCACGATCCCGAGGATGGCGAAGACCTTGCCCCGGCTCTCGGCCGGGTAGTAGTCGGCCAGCAGCGAGAAGCTCGGCACGTCGGAGGCGGCGCCGGCCACACCGCCGAGGACCTCGGGGGTGCCGAGCATGGCCAGGTTGTGGGCGCCGGCGGTGACCATCCGGAACAGGCCGGAGACGATCGTGCCGAGGCCGAACAGCGGCACCCGGGGGTGGCGATCGGCGTACCAGCCGAGGGCGATGGCGGCGAAGATCAGGAAGAAGCCGATCGTCGCCTGCACGTTGAGGATGTCGCGGACGTCGATCCGCAGGTCGACGACGATGTCGGGCGCGGCCAGGGCGAAGGCCGGGCCGGCCAGCCCGCCGACGAGGCCGAGGAAGGCGAACACCGCCACCGGGCGGGTGCCGTAGGGCGTGTGGCGGAGATCGGTCCAGTTGCGGGCGACTCCGGCCAGGCCCTTGCGCCCCTGCCCGGGGTCGGGGATGTGGGCCGAGGCGGTCACGACGCGCTCCTGCCGGCCGGACCGAAGATCCGGGTGCCGCGGCGGCTCTGGTAGAGGCCGGAGGCCAGGCTGAAACGGGCCTCGGGCGGGAGGGCGGCCAGGCCGCTGTTGCCCTTGGCCCCGGCCAGCGGGATGAGCCGGCGCTCCAGGGCCTCGGGGTCGTAGTCGGCGAACAGGCTCGGCACGACCATCTGCCGGCGCTGGGCCACGATGCGCAGGCAGGCATCGCGCAGCTTGGCCACCAGCGACACGAGCCCGCCGGGGGAGACGTACAGCAGCAGCAGCGTCCCGCCCGAGCCGACGAAGCCGGCCAGCAGCGGCGAATGGACGAAGTAGCGGGTCATGTTGAAGTAGAAGGCGCCGAGCAGCGCGCCGTTGACCGAGCCGATCCCGCCGAGCACGGCGAGGACGAAGATGTCGACGCTGGCGGCGGCGGCGAAGCTGTCGGGGTTGAGCCCCCGCTGCTGGTGGGCGAAGATCGCCCCGGCGAATCCGGCCAGCGCCCCGGAGAAGGCGAAGGCGGCCAGCCGCATGCGGACGGCGGCGATGCCGAAGGCGGCGACGTTCTGCTCGCTCTCCCGCATGGCGATCAGCACCCGGCCGAAGCGGCTCTTGCGGACGTTGACGACGACCACGATCGAGGCCACCAGCGCCGCCACGCAGAGGAAGTACATCGACCGCTCGTCGCCGAAGTCGAAGAAGAGCAGCGTCGGCCGCTCGACCGCGCCGGGCAGGAGCCAGGCGAAGTAGCGGGGTTCGAACAGCAGCGACCGCACGGCCACGGCGAAGGCGAACGTCGTCACGGCCAGGAACAGCCCCCGGATGCGTAGGGCCGGGAGGCCGACGGCAACGGCGAAGGCGGCGGTGAAGACGGCCGCCAGCGGCACGGCCAGCCAGAACGACAGGCCCACCCGGGCGGTGAGGGCGCCGGCCACGACGGCGCCGACGGCCACGAAGGCGAACTGGCCCAGGCTCACCTGGCCGGCCCAGCCGGTCAGCACCACCAGCGACAGGGCCACGATGGCGTTGAGGGCGATGACGCCCCCGAGGTTCGTCTGCCCGGTGGAGGCGACGAAGGGGTAGACCACGACGAAGGCCACCCCGAGCCCGACGAGCACCCGGCGGGTGATGCGGACGGACGGGACCGCCAGCAACTCCTTGGGGATCGGCCGCTGCTCCTCGCTGGCCTGCCAGGCACTGGCCACCTCGTCGCCGCCCCGGAGCGACTGGCGCTGCTGGACGAGGAGGCCGACGGCGATGACCAGCAGCAGCCCGAGGTCGACCAGCGCCTTGTCCTTGTCGAGAGAGAACTGCAGCGCCTCCGTGACGACGGAGATGCCGACGGCGGCGAGCACGGTGGTCGGCAGGTTCCGCATGCGGCCGACGACGGCGGCGGCCAGCGCCGGCAGCAGGACGCCGGGGGCGAAACCGGCCGCCGCTCCCGGCTGGGTGAGGACGCCGGTGAGGGTCACGCCGGCCCCGCCCAGCAGCCCGGCCAGCGCCCACACCAGCGTCGACAGCCGGCCGACGCTGATGCCGAGCAGGGCGGCCCGCTCGGTGTTCTCGGCCATGGCCCGCACCGCCACGCCGGAGCGGGTGAAGCGGAAGAATCCCGCCAGCGCCAGCAGGAGCAGCGCCGCCACCTCGACGGCGAAGACCTCGGAGAAGCCGAACGGAACGCCGTAGCCGCCGACGCGGAAGTGGAAGCCGGCGAAGGGCAGCAGGTCGTGGAGTGGCCGGGTACCCAGCGTCTGGGTCACCGACAGGGTGTCGGCCCGGGGGAAGAACGGGAGCCGCCCCACGAGATTGGCCGACGTCTGCGACAGGAAGCCGGCCACCACGATCGTGACCACGGTGAGCACGAGCCGGGGAGCCCGGAAGAAGCGCCGGACCAGCGACAGGTCGAGGGCCACCCCGACCAGCGCCGAGAGTCCGAGCCCGAGCAGGAAGGCCAGGGCGAACGGCACCTTGGTGTACTGCACGAAGTCGAACGTGAGGATGGCGCCGGCTGCGCCGATGGCCGTCTGGGCGAAGTTGATGACCCGCAGCGTCCGGTAGACGAGGACGATGCCGGCGGCGGTGAGGGCGTTGACGAGGCCGTAGACGAGGCCCCGGAAGAGGATGGCGGCCGGCGTCCCCCGGCCGGCGCCGCCCGCGCCGGGGAGGATCACCTGGGTGAACAGGGCGATGACCATCACCGCCAGCACCCAGCCCAGCACGGCCCTCCCGAGCGCCGAAGCAACGCCGGGCCGAAGGGGGCCTCGATCGGCGCGGCGCCGGTCGTTGCTGAGGTGCGAGCTGGCCCCGTTCACTTCGCTGCTCCCTGGTGCGGCGGCGCCGGCAGCGGGGACGGCTGCAGCTGTCCCAGCGAGAGGGTGACGTCGGTGGTGCCCTGGGCCGTGGTGGCGTGGACCGCCTCGCTGATGATGATGCCGCCGAGCTGGGGGGCGACGATGTAGCGGTAGGTGCGGGGCGGGGCGGTCTGGCCGGCGCCGGAGAACGTCTGCGTCGCCTCCACGGCCCAGCCGTCGACCATCTCGCCGCAGGCGTCCACCCGTTCCCGCTTCACCACCTTGGCCTGGTGCTGCAGCACCGAACCGGTCCGGGGATCGATGCCGACGGCGTTCCACTCCTCGCCGGGGACGATCTGCAGCGGCAGGTACAGCACGCCGGGCGAGAAGGTGAGCTCGCTGGAGTTGCCGGCGGAATCGACCCGCTGGAGCTTGACCAGCGAGATGCCGCGCTCGGGGTCGCCGACCGAGAGCGTCTCGGGGACGGGGGCCTTCGGCAACGCCGGCTGCGTGCCCGGCACCTGGGCCGGCAGCGGAACGGTCACGGGCGGGTGGTTCGGGTCGGCGTCGACCGGCGGCGTGACCGTCTGCGACACGGCACCGGTCCTGACCTTGAACGTGCTGATCGTCGTGACGTCGCTGCCGAGCTCCGGCTGGACGGTCTCGAAGGTGTACTCCGTGGCCGACACCCGCACCACGTTGCGGACGAGGCGGGCTTCGAACCCCGCCACCGGTAGCTTGACGCCGGGGAGGTTGGCCAGCGTCTGCGTCCCCGTCCGCTTCCAGCGGTACTGGCCCACGGCCGGGACACCCTCCACCGTGAGGCCGGCCTCCTTGGCCGGGAAGGCGGTGAGGGCGGCCGGCGGGCACGGTGCGCGCGGCGGGTTGAGCGGCGTCACCGGCCGGAGCCGGCCCCGTCCGGGCCCGGAGTCGAAGTCCCCGTCGTCGGATGCCTCGGACCCGGCGCCGCCGGCGGCGGCGGACGCCGGCCCGGGAACGTACGTCGTGGCCTCGCCCGGCCGGACCTGTCCCGGGGCGAGGTTCGGCGGCAGCGGGACCCCCGTCTTCGCCCCGAAGACGATGTCGGCGGCGAGCTTCTGCACCCCGACCCCCGGCGCCCCCTGGTTGACACATCCGGCGAGCAGAAGAGTGGCAACGCCGGCCAAGGCCCGCCGCCCCGCAAACCGGCGTTCATGTACCGGCCCATGAGCAGAAAACGAACGCCGGTTCGAGCGCGGCGACGGCCACCATTCCAACTGGCGTTCATCTACCGCCGTATCGGCAGAAAAGGAACGCCGGAACGGCTCAGGCCACCGCAGCACGGTCGGACTCCTTCGGGGGACGGGCGGCGGCGGCCCGGCGCTCGGCGCGGGTCGGCCGGCGGAGGAACTGGGCCAGTTCCGGGGCGTAGGGGTGGCGCAGCGACAGGCGGGAGACGACGGCGATGGCCCGCACCGGTGCCGGGTGGGCCTGGGCCAGGCGGCGGCGCAACGCCCTGGCCAGTTCCTCCGTCATCGCCGCCAGTTCGGGCGTGA
>JAICYE010000188.1 GCA_025934385.1 Acidimicrobiia bacterium
CGAGACCCTCGTTGGCCTTGACCCGTTCGGCGTCGGGCAGGTAGTCGAGCAGGCAGGCGGCGAGCTTGCGGGAGACCTCGGCGGTGGGGTCGGACGCCAGCACCGGCATGCCCATGTTGATCGACCGCGACACCTCCCGGGCGTAGGGCAGGACGGCCTTGAAGCCCTGGGGGAAGAGCCGGGTGATCTGGCCGATGTCGAGGCCGACGTCCCGCTCGGCCTTGTTGAGGATCAGCGAGATGTTGTCCGACGGGATCCGCAGCTTGTCGAGGGTCTGCAGGAACACACCGAGGTTGCGGACGCTGGGCAGGTCGACGGTCGCCAGCGAGAAGAGGTGCTCGCTGACGTCGAAGGCGGCGAGGACGATCTCGGTCAGGGCGGCCGGCGTGTCGACCACCAGGTAGTCGCAGTGGCTGCGCAGCACGTCGAGGATCCGGGTCACGTCGGCCGGCCCGATGCGGTCGGCCTCCGCCGGGTCCTTGGGCGCGGCCAGCACGGAGAAGCCGCCCTCGTGGGTGACGAGGAACTCGTCGAGGTGGTCGCCGAACTCGAATTCGTCGTCGTCGCGGTTGAGGGCGTCGTAGATCGTGTAGTTGGGCCGGAGGCGAAGAGCGGTCGACACCTCGCCGAACTGGAGGTCGAGGTCGACGAGCACCACCCGCTTGCCGGTGTGGCGGGCCAGGAACAACGCCATGTTGGTGGCCATGAAGGTCTTGCCGCAGCCGCCGGTGGCGGAGCTGACGGTGAACACCCGGGCCTGGGTGGGGATGGCGGGGGCGACGGGCAGCGGGATGACGCCCGGCTGGGGCTTGGGGGCGTCGCCGGCCAGGCGGCGGCCGCCGATGTCGAGGGCCCGCTCGAGGGCGATGGCGAGCTCGTCGGGGTCGAAGGGCAGGCGGAGGATGTCGTCCGCCCCGGCCTGGACGATCTCCCGGAGGCTGGCGTCGGGCCGGTCGGCGAAGGCCAGCAGGATCGAGGTGGCGGGGGAGTCCTCGTGGAGGGCGGCCAGGCGGCGCAGGCCCGACCGGCTGGCCAGCGACGGCCCGGCGAACAGCACGGTGAACGGGCCCTCCTGGGCGATGACGTCATTCACGGCCCCTACCCGGTTGCAGGCCACGACCTCGACCGCCGGGTCGATGCCGACGGCTGCCTCACGGATGCTGTCCACCAGGTCGGCGGAGCGTTCGAGGACGAGGATCTTCGGCTTCACCGTTCCCCCTAGAAGGCGTTCTTGTAGGTGTGGCCGGCGGTCGCCGGGGCGATCGGCTGCCCCTTGGGCACCAGCGTCAGCCACATCGACTGGTACCGGGCGAAGAAGATCGCCTGCTCCGCCTGGTTGGCGTCGAGCGCCAGGAGGTAGGTGGCGTTGCCGGTGTCGGCGCCGGGGCCGGGGCCGGTCACGGCCAGGACCTGGACGCCGGCGAGGATCAGCTTGGTGGCGGGGGGCGCCGGGGTGGCGCCGGCCCCCTTCTCGTCGATGCTGCCGTAGACGTTCACGATGTCCCCGGCCTTGGCGTAGCCGGCCAGCCCGGCGACGTAGGGGACCTGCACGGCCACGGCCTGCTTCCCGTCCGGGATGGTGAAGCTGGTGGGGGCGGACGGAGCGGCCGAGTTGACGACCACCGTCCCGGCCTGGACCGTGGTCGTGGTCGTCGGGGCGGCGCTCTTGTCCGACCCGCCCCCCGAACCGCTGAGCGAGACGAAGACGACCCCGGCGCCGATGGCCAGGATGGCCAAGCCGAGGATGAGCATCTGGGTGGACCGTCGCATCGCCATGGCATCTCCGTCCCAACCGGCGGTCATGGCCGCAGGATTCCGTTTTGGCGGCTCGGACGCGCCGAGCGACCTTTGACTTCTTTTGTCGACCGGGACCAGAACATCCCTGATAGTTCGCCCGGGCCATTTGGCGGGCCAGGGGGGACTAGTGCCCCGGACGAGTGGGGTGATATCGATCGCGGCGGCGCCCGCCCGCGGCCGAGCGGAGCCCCACGGGTCTGGCCGAACGACCGCGGGCAGCGCCCGACCGGGCGCGCCGGCGCGGCCGCCCGGCAGGGCCGGGGGCGGGGGCTGGAAAGGTCGATCTCGACCGGGTTGTCCCCCGGGGGTGCCTGCTCGACGGCCGGCTCGGCGACGCCGGAATGCGCCTCCGGAATCGGGGCCGGGGCCGGGGCCAGGGCCGGGGCCAGGGGCAGGATCGTGATCGGTACGGCCGACGCCACGGCCGGCGTCGGCTCGGGCCTGGCGGCCCCGGGCAGGACGGCGGACAGAGCCGTGGTCAGGACGGTCGAGATCGGCGATCGCGGCCGGCCGGCGAGGAGGGGGACGCCGACGTTGATGGACCGGGCGACGTCCCGGGAGTAGGGGACGACGGCGTCGAAGTGCCGGCCGAGCTGGGCGGCCATGTCGCCGGCGTCGAGCCCGTTGTCCGCTTCAACCTTGTTGAGCACGACCGAGACGTCGCCCACGGCGATCCCCAGGCGCTGCAGCCGGGCCAGGTACCGGCCGAGGCTGACGAGGCTCGGCCGGTCGGGCGTGGCCACGGCGAAGACGTGGTCGGTTGTCTCGAGGGCGGCGACACAGAGGTCGGAGAGACCCTCGTGGCTGTCGATGACCACCCAGGCCCGGCGGGCCCGCAGGACGTCGAGGAGTCGGGTCACGTCGCCGGGGGTGACGGCGTCGGCCTCGGCCGGGAGACGGGGGGCGGCCAGGACCCTGAACCCGCCCGGATGGGCCAGGAGGTGCTCGTCGAGGACGTCGTCGAGGTCGGCGCCCGCCGCCTCGGCGGCCAGGACGTCGGTGATCGTGTGCTCGGGCCGGAGCCGCAGGGCCGTCGATACCTCGCCGAACTGCAGGTCGAGGTCGACGAGGACCACAGGGCAGTCGGTAGTCCGGGCCAGGAACTCGGCGGCGTTCGTGGCCAGGAACGTCTTGCCGCAGCCGCCCGACGCCGAGGAGACCATGACGATGCGGCCCCGGCCGCCGCCGGGCCGTACGCCGGCCATCCCGAGCCGGCCCCGGGTGAGGCGGGCGGCCCGGGCCAGCGCCTCCCGCAGGTCGACGTCGTCGCTGTGGAGCGGGACGAGGTCGCAGGCGCCCGTCTGGACGATCTGGGCCAGGTCGGCCCTCGGCCGCTCCCGCACGGCCAGCAGAAGCGAGACGCAGGGGTGGCGCTGGTGGAGCGAGGCCAGGCGGCGCAGCCCGGTGGCGTGCATGAGCGAAGGCCCGGCGACAACGACGTCCCAGTGCCCGGCGGCGAGATGGCGACTGGTCCGGGCGGTGTCGGGGCAGGCCTGGACCATGGCCCCGGGCCCGACGATGTCGTGGCGGATGCGGGCGGCGAGTTCGCCGGTTCGGTCGATGACCAGGACCCTCGGCCCGGGGACGGTCACCGAGCGGTCATCCGGCCAACCGCAGTCCGTTGCACGAGTACCCGAGGGCGGCGATGTCCGCGCCGCCCAGTTTCACGCCGAGCGCCTGCAGCGGCAGGGTCAGCGCGCTGTCGAGACTGCCCAGAATCCCGTTGATGGCCGGGACGACCAGGTTGGCCAGGGAGGTGAGGTTGACGCCCAGGCCGAGCAGCGAGATGTTTGCGCTGCTGATGTTCAGCAGCCCGTTGAGCCCGAGCGAGCTCGAGCCAACCGTCTTGGCGTGGCTGGGCCCGAACTCGCTGGGATAGTTGAACGTCGTGTTGGAGTTGGTCGGTGTGGTCTTGGCCCCGGCGGCGATGTTCAACTGGGCCAAGCCGAGGTTCAGGAACAGAACCGTCACACCGAGGCCGAGACTCACACTGGTGTTCACGTTCACGGCCTGGACGGTGGATGCCACGGTGATGCTCGGTGTGGCGCAGTTGATCGCCGACAGCGTGGCCGTGGCGCCGGCGGCGGTGATGTCGAGCGGCAGGGCGCCGTTGACGGAGACGGCGAGGACGGCAGGGATCCCGAGGGACAGGCTGATGACCGGGTCGATCGACAGGCGCACCTGGGCCGTCGTGACGGATGGTCCGTTGACCGGGCCGAAGTAGATCTTGGCCGGATCGATCACCGTGGCCGAGGCGGTGACGCTGGTGACCCCGGGGATCGAGATCGAGGTCGTCGGGATGGCCAGGGCGTGGCCGCTGTTCTTCTCCATGACCATGGCGCTCGAGGTGAGGAGCCCGAGCACGTCGAGAGAGGCGTTGGCGGCGGCGTTCTCGGCCCCGGTGGCGACGTCGATGAAGTCGCCCAGCTTCACGGTGCCGGTCGTCGAGGCGTTGAGGATCATGCTGTTGAGGACGGTTGCCGCCGTCGTGTTGCCCTGGGCATTGAGGGCGGCGATCGAGGCCAGCATGAAGTTGTTGATGCTGACCGAGGTGCTGAGCAGTTGCGTCGGCGAGAGCACGCCGACCGATACCGGCATGTTCAGGCCGATCTGTTTCAGCGAGAGATTGGCGCCGACCAGGCCGGTGTAGCTGACGGCGTTGAGCTTGAAGGAGTCGCCGAACAGGGCGCCGAGCACGGTGTTGTTCCCGCTCGTGACGCTGACCAGCGTCGACCCGATCGAGAAGCCGCCATAGCTGTCCATGGCGGCGATGGCCGACCGGGTCGTGGACTTCGAGCCGTGCGGGCTGCCCATGTCGAAGAGGAAGTCGACGGTCCCGCCGGCCGTCACCCGCACCGCCTTCGGGACCGACGGCGACGTCACGGTCTGCACTGCGCCGTTGAGCACGGGGGTGGCGATCGTCGTGAACGTCGAGCCGGAGAGCGTCCCGAGGTCGACGGTCAGCTTGGAGAAGGAGACGCTGTTGCGGGTGGCGCTGTTCCGGACGGCGACGACCACCGCCCCCGACGTTCCCGACAGCTGGGCGGCGGTCTGGCCGGACAGCGCCCGTCCGGCGTCCATGGCGATGACGTCGGCCTGGGCCTGGAGGTTCCGGTTGTTGACGGTGACCCGTCCCACGTCGATCGCCAGGCCCGTGGCGCCGATCATGGCCACCATGGCGACGCAGACGATCACGAGGACGGCGCCGGCCTCCTCGCCCGCCCGGCGCTGGAAGTGGCGTCGCCAGAAGCGGGCCATCAGTTGGTCTGGGTGATCGAGGTCGACTTGATGGTGTCGGGCAGGAGCAGGCCGAGGCCGGGGAACTTGGGCATCAGCGGGTAGTCCTTGTAGTCGTAGGAGATCTGCACCCGGATGCAGCTGGTGCCGGCGGCGCAGCCGGTGTCGCTGGACAGCGTGCTGTAGGTGCACGACATGCCGTTGCTGCTGCAGGTCTTGCTCATGGCGCTGAGGGCGGGGGCCACGGCGGCGGCGGCGGCGGTCGCCGCCTGGCCGGAGCTGGCCACGGCCGCCGCCCGGGCGCCTTCGGCGGCGGCCTGGGTGAGGTCCTGCTTGAACGACAGCATGTAGCCGTAGGTGATGATCCCGAACAGCAGCATGAGGAGGACGACGCTGGCGATGGCGAACTC
>JAICYE010000595.1 GCA_025934385.1 Acidimicrobiia bacterium
AGTCCGGCCCCCCAGGGGCCGGCCAGCGACCGCAGCGGATGGCCGACCGCCGCGCCGACGACGCCGCCGGCCCGCCGCCAGCCGCCGAGGCCGTGCCCCACCTTCGAGGGCGGCCGGAGGAGATGGAGCAGCCCGGTGAGGCCGGTCGCCGCCAGGCCGCTCCCGGCGGCCAGCCGGCCGACCTCGCCGTCGCGGTGCCGGAGGAGGGCGATGCCGAACGCCGCCGCCACGACCGGCACGGCCACGGCACCGAGGCCGACGGCCGACCCTGCCAGGTACGTGAGGACGTCGCCGGCGGTGCCGGCCACGCCGAGCCAGATCCCGAGCCCGCCGAGGCCGGCGAGGAGAAGCAGCCCGGCGCCGGCGAGCTGCCGACGGTGGGCCCGCAGCCGCCCGATCGGCTTGGGCCCGCCGGTGGTGGGGCGGGCGCTGGCGGTAGCCCGGGCCGGCGGCTTGGCGGCGGGCCCGGACGAACGGGCTCGGGCGGGCTTGGCGGGGCTACGGCGTTTCGTGCGGGAGGCCACGCCACAACCGTAACAGGGGCAACAGGTGTTCCGTTAGACCTCCATGACGACCGGCACGACGGCCGGACGGCGCCGTGTCCGGCTGGTGATGAACTTCTGCAGCCCGCTCCGGGCGTGGCGCCGGAGGGTCTCGAAGTCGAGCGCGTCCTGGTCGATGGCTTCCCGGAGCGACTGCCGCACCGCCTCCTTGGCCTCTTCGATCAGCTCCTCGGCCTCGGGGGCGTGAACCCAACCCCGGGTGACGATCTCCGGCCCGGTCACGATCTCGCCGGTCTGGCCGTCGATCGTGATGATCACGACGACGATGCCCTCGGCGGCCAGTTGGCGGCGGTCGCGCAGGACGCCGCGGCCGACGTCGCCCACCACCCCGTCGACATAGAGGTAGCCGGCCGGGGCGAAGCGCCGCTCCACCTCGATGCCGCCCTCGCCGAGGAGCAGCATGTCACCGTCCTCGCAGATGATCACCCGGTCGTCGGCCATGCCGGTGCCCCGCGCCAGCCGGGCGTGGTGGACGAGGTGGCGGTACTCGCCGTGGACGGGCACGAAGTACTCCGGCTTCACCAGGTTGAGGAGGAACTTGAGCTCCTCCTGGTTGGCGTGGCCCGAGACATGGACGGGCGCCAGCCCGGAGTGCACGACGTCGGCCCCGGCCCGGTAGAGCCCGCCGATGACCCGGGAGACGTTGGCCTCGTTTCCCGGGATCGGGTGGGCGGAGATGATCACCGTGTCGTCGGCGCCGAGCTTCACCCGGTGGTTCTCGTGGGCGGCCATGAGGGCGAGGGCGCTCATCGGCTCGCCCTGGGAGCCGGTGCAGATCACGCAGATCTCGCCGGGCGGGAACCGGTCGATCTCCTCGATGTCGACGATGCGGTCGTCGGGCAGCTCGAGGAGGCCCATCGACCGGGCGAGGCGGACGTTCTGCTGCATCGACCGGCCGAGGAAGGCGATGGTGCGGCCGGTCTCGATGGCCACCTCGGCGATCTGCTGCACCCGGTGGATGTGGGAGGCGAAGCAGGCGGCGATGATGCGCTTGCCGCTGTGCTCCCAGAACAGTTCCCGCATCACGGTGCCCACGGTCGACTCCGACGGCGTGTGGCCGGCCTCCTCGGCGTTGGTGGAGTCGGACAGGAGGAGCCGC
>JAICYE010000069.1 GCA_025934385.1 Acidimicrobiia bacterium
GCCACGAGGGCCAGCAGGCCTCCCCCGATCAGGCAGCAGAGCACCGGCCGGGCGCCTCAGCCTCAGGCTCGGAGGCCGGCGGCGCGGCGGCGGGGCCGGGTGCCGAGAGCCACGCCGAGACCGCCGGCGAGCAGCAGCAGCCCGGCGGCGGCGGCCAGGGGCCGGTCGGCGGCGCCCGTCCGAGCCAGCGAGCCCGAGGCCTTGGCCGGGGCGGCGGCCGACTCGGCGTCGTCGTCGTCGGCCGGCTTGGGCGAGACGGCGCTGGCCGCGCCGGTCGTCAGCTTCACGATCGGCGCCGGGTTGTCGGGCGCGGCCCCGTCGGGGCCGGGCAGCTCGATCCAGCGGACGACCTGGCCGTCGGAGTACGTCTGGATGACCTTGAACGTCACCTGGGGGGCGTTGGGCAGTTGCTTGACCTTGAGCGAGATGTCGGCCTCGTCGCCCTTGGCCAGGGCCGGGCCGCTCAGCGTGAACCCGCCGTCGGTGCCCCGCGTGAGCGTCCAGCCGGTCGGGCCGGTCGTCAGCGTGACCTGGTCGGCGGGGATGGCCGGGTCGGCCACGACGTCGAGCTTGCTGGTGCCGGCCGTGCCCGATTCGCCGGCGGCGGTGATCTTCAGCGTGGCGTCGGTCGCTCCCGGTGACCCCGGCGTGGCCGTCACCTGGACATGGGCCCAGGCCGGCCCGGCCAGCATCCCGACGGCCAGCGCCGCCCCGGCGGCGACCGTTCCGATTCGGCTCAGCTTCATGGCGGTTCCCCTCGATCAGAACTCTGTGTACCCCCGGGGTGGTCGGTCGCCTCCATCGGAAAGTTCCTGGTTACGGGCCAGCGTCCCCGCCACCGCTTGTTGCAACTAGAGTGCGACAACGTCCAGGTTGCGACTCAGGACGTCTCCCCGTGCACATCCCCGACGGCTATCTCAGCCCCTCCACCTGCGCCGCCTTCTACGGCGCCTCCGTCCCGGTCTGGGTGACGGCCGGCCGGCGGGTCAAGAAGGTCGTCAAGAGCCGCTACGTGCCGCTGGTGGCCATCGGCGCCGCCTACAGCTTCCTGGTGATGATGTTCAACGTGCCGATCCCCGACGGCACGACGGCCCACGCCGTGGGTGGGGTACTGGTGGCCGTGCTGCTCGGGCCGTGGGCGGCCGTGATCTCGGTGAGCATCGCCCTGCTGATCCAGGCGCTGTTCTTCGGCGACGGCGGCGTCCTGGCCTTCGGGGCCAACGCCTTCAACATGGCGATCGTCATGCCGTTCGTCGGTTACGCCGTCTACCGGGCGCTGGTCCACCGCAACCACGCCCTGACCAGCCCCCGCCGGCCCCTCGGGGCGGCCATCGCCGCCTACGTCGGGATCAACGCCGCCGCCCTCTGCGCCGCCGTCGAGTTCGGCCTCCAGCCCGAGCTGTTCCACACCGCCGACGGCACGCCGCTCTACGCCCCCTTCCACCTCTCGCAGACGATCCCGGCCATGCTCTTCGCCCACCTGCTGGTGGCCGGCGTCGTCGAGGCCGCCCTCACCGCCGGCGTCATCACCTACCTGCAGCGGGCCAACCGGCCGATCCTTCAGATCAACCAGGCGATCACGCCCGACTGGGAGGCCGAAGAGCCGCCCCAGCGCCTGGGGTGGCGCTGGGCGCTGTACGGCCTCGGCGTGATGGCCGTGCTCACCCCGCTCGGCCTTCTCGCCCCCGGCGGGGCCTTCGGCGAGGCCGCCCCGGGTGATCTCGACCTCCGGCGCTACCACCTGGCCGCCGTGCCGTCGGGCCTGCGCCGCTACGCCGGCTTCTGGCACAACGCCCTGTTCAGCGGCTACGACTTCTCCCACGACGCCCACCCCGTCGCCGGCTACCTCGTCTCGGCCGCGGTCGGGATGCTGGTCATCGGCCTGGCGCTGTTCGTGCTGTTCCGGCTGGTGAGTCGGCGCATGGGGACGGGCGAGGCCGCCCCGCCGCTGTCGCCGACGGCGGCCGACGTGACGATCGACCTCGCCGCCGTCACGGCCAGGGCGCCCCGGGCGACGCCGAAGTGGCTCCTCGAGGCCGAGGTCGGGCTCTGCCCCTGCGGCTGCATCGGCAAGCGGCGCAGGGGCAGCTTCGTGGAGAAGACGCTGGGCGATGGCGCCCGCGTCCTCCGCCGGGCGGTGTTCTCCGACGACGTGGCCCGGGCGCCGGGGCTCCTCCAGCGGCTCGACCCCCGGCTCAAGCTGGCGGCGCTGGTCGGCCTGCTGGTCACGGCGGGGCTGGTGCGCACCATCCCCGTCCTCATCGGCCTCTACCTCGCCACCCTCGGGCTGGCGGCCGCCTCCCGCCTCTCGCTCCGCTTCTTCGTCAAGCGGGTGTGGCTGTTCGTGCCGATCTTCACCGGCGTCGTCGTGCTGCCGGCCACATTCAGCTTCGTGACGCAGGGCCACATCGTCGTGCCGCTGGGGTCATGGTTCGGCCACCGGGTCGGGCTCACCAGCCAGGGACTCCACAGCGCCGGGCTGATGGTGATCCGGGTGGCGACGTCGATCTCGCTGGTCGTGCTGCTCACGCTGACCACGCCGTGGACGAAGCTCTTGGCGGCGTTGCGGGCGCTGGGCGTCCCCCGCATGTTCGTGGTCGTGCTCGGCATGGCCTACCGGTACCTGTTCCACCTGCTCGGCTCGGTGACCGACATGTACACCGCCCGCAAGGCCCGCATGGTCGGTGCCGAGACCGACGTGGCCTCGGGCCGGGCCTTCGTGGCCGCCGGCGCCGGCGCACTCTTCGGCAAGGCCCACGCCCTGTCGGAGGAGGTGCACCAGGCCATGGTGGCCCGGGGCTTCACCGGTGACGTGAGGAGTCTGTGATGCCCCAAGCCACCGGCCAGGCCCACCCGCTGCTGGCCCTCCACGGCGTGTCGTACCGCTACCTCGATCGGTTCCCGGCCCTCGAGGACGTGTCGCTGGCGGTGAGCCCGGGCGAGAAGGTCGCCCTGCTCGGCGCCAACGGCAGCGGCAAGTCGACGCTGCTCAAGGTGCTCGACGGGCTGGTCTTCCCCGACGAGGGCGTCTACGAGGCCTTCGGCGCCGAGGTGACCGAGGCCAACCTGGAGGACGAGCAGTTCAACCGGGGGTTCCGGTCCCGCATCGGGTTCGTGTTCCAGAACTCCGACGCCCAGGTGTTCTCGCCGACGGTGCGGGAGGAGGTCGCCTTCGGGCCGCTCAACATGGGCCTCCCCCGGGGCGTCGTCGACGTCCGGGTGGCCGACACGCTGGAGATGCTCGACATCGCCGACCTGGCCGACCGGGCGCCCTACCAGCTGTCCGGTGGGCAGAAGAAGCGGGTGGCCATCGCCTCGGTGCTGGTGATGAACCCCGATGTCCTGTTGTTCGACGAGCCGACGGCGGCGCTCGACCCCCGCACCGCCGACTGGCTCCTCGACCTCATCGTCGACCTCAACCGGGCCGGCAAGACCATCGTGCTGGCCACCCACGACCTCGACTCCCTCGAGGTGCTGGCCGACCGCTGCGTCGTCTTCTCCGAAGGCCACCGGATCGTGGCCGAGGGCCCCTCGGGCGACGTCCTCGCCGACCGGGCGCTGCTGGAGTCGGTCAACCTCGTCGGCGGTCGGCCGCGGCGTCAGCCGGCGGCGTACCCGCCGTCGACGATGAAGGGGACGCCGGTCACGTAGGACGCCTCGTCGCTGGCCAGGAACAGCGCGGCAGAGGCGATGTCGTCGGCGGTGCCGGTGCGGCGCAGCGGGGCCAGGCGGTGCAGCACCTCTTCCGGCCGGCCGCCGAGCACCCGGTCGAGCATCGGGGTGGCGATGAAGCCGGGGCAGATGCAGTTGGCCCGGATGCCCCGGGGGCCGTACTCCAGCGCCACCGTCCGGGTGAGGCCGATGACGCCGGCCTTGGCGGCCGAGTAGGCCGAGCTGCGGGCCAGGCCGACGAGCCCGGCCACCGAGGCCGTGCTGAGGATCACACCGCCGCCCTGCTCGATCATGTGGGGGATGGCCGCCCGCATGGCCCGGTAGACGGCGGTGAGGTTGACGGCGATGACCCGGGCCCAGTCGTCCTCGCCGTACTCCAGCAGGTTGACCGACGGGCCCTCGACGCCGGCGTTGTTGAACAGGACGTCGAGTCGGCCCCAGGTCTCGACGGGAGCGGCGACCATGCGGTCGACGTCGGCGGCGTCGGCCACGTCGGCCCCGATGAACATCGCCTCGCCGCCGCCGTCCCGGATGAGGCGGGTGGTCTCCTCGCCGGCGTCCTCCACCCGGTCGACGACCGCCACCCGGGCCCCCTCCCGGGCGAAGAGCAGGCAGCTGGCCCGCCCCATGCCCGATCCGCCGCCGGTGATGAGGGCGACCTTGCCCTTGAGTCGGTCCATTGAACGCAGACGCTAGTCAGCCGGCGTCGGCGGCCACGGCGGCGAGGACGTCGAGCCGGGCGGCCCGCCGGGCCGGTCGCACCCCGGCCAGGACGCCGGCCACCCCGCCGGTCACCACCACCGCCGCCAGCCGCCCGACGGGGATCGTCAGCCGGGCGACGTCGGCGCCGGCGGCGGACACCAGCGCCCAGCCGAGGAAGACGCCGAGGCCGACGCCGCCCAGCGTCCCGAAGACGGCCACGATGACCGCCTCCCGGCGGAGCATGGCCCGCACCTGCCGGCGGGTCTGGCCCACGGCCCGGAGCAGCCCGAGCTCCCGGGTCCGCTCGTGGACCGACAGCGCCAGCGTGTTGGCGATGCCCATCAGGGCGATGAGGATCGACAGCGCCAGCAGGACGTAGACGATGCCGAGCATCATGTCGATCCGCTGCGTGGCAGCGGCGACGTACTCGGCCCGGTCCTGTACCGCCGGCCGGCCGAACGGCGCCGCCGCCCGGGTGACGGCCGCCTTCCCGGCGGCCACGTCGACGCCGGGCCGGAGGGAGACGAACACGAGCCGATCGGTGTCCTGCGGGGCGTGGGGCGCCCACGTCGCCCGGGGCAGGAGGTAGTCGCCGGCCACGCCGGTCGACCGGTAGACGGCGCCGACGGTGAGGTCCCGGCTGGTGCCGTCGGCGAAGCCCACCGGCACGACGGTGCCGACGTGCCAGCCCTGCTTGCCGGCCACGTCGGACGACACCGCCAGCTGCCCGTCGCCCAGCCCGGAAAGCGTTCCGGCGGCGACGTCGAGCCGCAGGACCTTGGCCAGGGCGGGGACGTCGGCCACGCTGACGGCCTCTCCCGTCCCTTTGACGAGCGCCACGCCCTTGCCGAGCCCGGTGGCCTGCGCCACCTCGGGCAGCCCGGCCACGGTGGCGGCCAGCTGCGGGCTCAGCCCGCTGCCCCCGAACGACGACGCCGAGATCGTGAGGTCGCCGCCGAACGACTCGTCGACCGATCGGGCCATCGAGGCCCGCAGCGACGAGGCGAACACCGTGAAGACCACGACCACGCCGACGCCGACCAGCAGGGCGGTGGCGCTGCCGGCCGTGCGGCGGGGGTTGCGGCGGGCGTTTTCCCGGGCCATGGCCCCGGTCACGCCCCGGAAGCGGGCCGCCGGCCAGCCGAGGACGGCCACGGCCGGCCCGGCCACCACCGGCCCGAGGACGACGAGGCCGGCCAGGGTGAGGACGGCGCCGAGGCCGACCCGCCCGAGCCCGCCGCCGCCGGCCACGCCGGCCACGACGACGGCCACGCCGAGGGCGCCGAGGACGGCGCCGACCACCGCCCGGGCCCGGGAGGTCCCGCTGTGGTCAACGGCCACGTCGCGCAGGGCGGCCAGCGGCTTGACCCGCGACGCCCGGATGGCCGGAGCGGCACCGGCGATGACCGTGGTGGCCAGGCCGGCCACGAAGGCCACCACGAGACTGGTCGTGCTCACGGTGAGCCCGGCGGCGGGGAGGGCGAAGCCCGCCCGGTCGAACAGGGCCTTGAGAAGCCCGGCCAGGCCGAGGCCGCCGACCAGCCCGGCCAGCGAGGCGATCACGCCGACGGCCATCGTCTCGGCCAGCACCGCCCCGATGATCTGCCGGCGGCGGGCGCCGAGGGTGCGGAGCAGGGCCGCCTCCCGGGTCCGCTGGGCGGTGAGGATCGAGAACGAGTTGTAGATGCTGAAGGTGCCGACGAGGAGGGCGATGCCGGCGAAGATCAGCAGGAAGGCCGACAGGGCCGACAGGAACCCGCTGGTGACGTCGTCGACGTTCTCCTTGGTCAGCTGGGCGCCGGTGATGGTCTCGGCCCGGGCCGTGGCCGGCACCGCTGCCTGCACGCGGGCGGCCAGCGTCGTCTGGCTGACGCCGGGCTGCGCCTTGACCAGCACCCGGGAGATCTGGGCCGGGTTCTTGGTGAGGTGGGCGGCGGCCCCCTCGGCGCTGAACGCCACGAAGGTGGACGGGCCGAAGCCGTCGGCCGTCCCGAAGGTGGCGATGCCGACGATCGTGACCCGCACCGGTTCGGGCGTCTCGACGATCGTGGTATCACCGACCTTCAGGTGACCGGACTTGGCCGCCCCCCGGTTGATCACGACCTCGTCCGGCGTGCTCGGCGCCCGCCCGTCGACGAGGCGGTAGGCGTTGAGGTCGGGGTCGGTGATCCACACCCCGGCCAGGCGGGGCGGACCGTTGCCGCCGATCGCCTTGCCGTCGGCGCCCAGGATCTGTCCGTAGCCCTGAATGTCGGCCACGGCGTCGGCCACGCCCGGCACGGCGGCGACCTGGTGCACGACGGATGCGTCGAGCAGACCCCGCTGGGTCAGGCCCGGCCCGGCATCGCCGTTCGCCTTGAGCTGGTCGGCACTGCGGACGACGACGTCGATACGGCTGTTGGCCGCGGCGAACAGGTCGGCGAAGTTGGACCGGAGCGTGTCGGAGAGGGCCAGCGTCCCGGCCAGGAACGAGACGCCGAGGAGCACGGCGAGCACCGTCCCGACCAAGCGGCGCTTTCCGGTCGTGATGCGTCGGAGGGCGATGCGGAACACGTCAGCCTCCCAGGGCCTTGAGCCGGTCGAGGACGCCGGCGGCGGTCGGGGACTCGAGGGAATCGACGAGCCGGCCGTCGGCCAGGAAGAGGGCGGCGTCGGCGTACCCGGCGGCGACGGGATCGTGGGTGACCATGACCACGGTCTGGCCGAGCTCGTTCGCCGCCCGGCGGAGGAAGCCGAGGATCTCGGCACCGGCCCGGGAGTCGAGGTTCCCGGTCGGCTCGTCGGCCAGGACGATCTCCGGCCGGGTGACCAGCGCCCGGGCCACGGCCACCCGCTGCTGCTGTCCGCCGGAGAGCTCGGATGGGCGGTGCCGGAGGCGGTCGGCGAGCCCGACGGTGGCCACGACCTCGTCGAACCACTGACGGTCGGGCCGGCGGCCGGCCAGGGCCAGGGGCAGCGTGATGTTCTCCTCGGCGGTGAGCGTGGGGACGAGGTTGAACGACTGGAAGACGAAGCCGATGCGGTCGCGGCGCAGGAGCGTGAGCTGCTTGTCGGACAGGGAGCCGAGGTCGGCGTCGCCGATCAGGACCCGGCCGGAGGTGAGCGAGTCGAGCCCGGCCAGGCAGTGGAGCAGCGTGGACTTCCCGGAGCCGGACGGGCCCATGACGGCGGTGAAGCGCCCTTCGGGGAACTCGACCGTGATCTCGTCGAGGGCCCGGACGGCGACCTCGCCGCCGGCGCCGTAGACCTTGGTGGCGGACAGGGCGGCGGCCGCCACCCGCCGGCCGGCGGCGCCGGCGATGCCGGTGCCGGGGGCCGACCGGATGGCCGTGACGCCGCTCACTTGCCTTTGGGGGCTTTACCAGCCTCCCCCGAGGCACGCAGGACGGTCAGGCGGTCGCGGTACTCGTCGGCGTCGATCTCGCCGCGGGCGTAGCGCTCGGCCAGGACGGCCTCGCCGCTGCGCCACGTCGGGCCGAACCGGCCCCAACGGCGGAAGCCCCGGACGAGGAAGAAGATGATCGTGCCCCAGAAGAGGAGCGGGATGAGGAACCACCAGCCGGGACCATGGCCCCAGTGGTGGACGGCGAGGATGGCAGGGTGTGTGTTCATGCCGTGATGGTCGGCAATCCGCCCCCCGCGCTCGTCAACCCACCGTGGGTTCTTGGCCTACCGCATCCGCCGTACGCCGGGCGGTGGCGGGCTACGGCGGCTACAGCCAGCCGGGGCGGACCAGGCCGGACTCGTAGGCGGTGACGACCAGCTGGGCCCGGTCGCGGGCGCCGAGCTTGGCCATCGACCGGTTCACGTGGGTCTTGGCCGTGGCCGGGCTCATGTAGAGCCGCTCGGCGATCTCGTCGTTGGACAGGCCGCCGGCGATCAGCATCACGACTTCCCGCTCGCGCCCGGTCAGGCTGGTCAGGCCGGGTACGCGGCGCACGCTACGGCTCCTGGTGGCGTACTCGCTGATCAGCCGCAAGGTGATCTTGGGCGA
>JAICYE010000425.1 GCA_025934385.1 Acidimicrobiia bacterium
CGAGGGCTGCCGGCGGTACCAATCGGACGCCATGCACCTCATCCGGTCCACCCGGGTGGCGGCGGCCCAGCCGACGCCCGACCTCGGCCCGACGATCATGGCCGCCATCGGCCGGGAGCGGACGGCGGCGTCCCGCCGGTTCGACCCCCAGGCGCTGCGGGGCGGGCTGATCGCCCTGGCCATCGTCCAGATGGTGCTGGCCCTGCCGGTGCTGCTGCTGGGGCGCGACGCCGGCGCCCCCGTCCACATCGCCCGGGAGGTCGGCTCGTTCGACTTCGCCCTCGCCGTCGGGTTCCTGTTCGTCGGCTGGCGGCCGGCCCGGGCCTACGGGATGCTGCCGCTGGTCGCCGCCCTCGTCGCCTGCCTCGGCGTCACCACCGCCGTCGATCTCGCCCGGGGGACGGCGACCCTGCTCGGGGAGTCGGCCCACCTGCTCGACCTCTTCGGTCTGGCCTCGGTGTGGGAGCTCGCCAAGCTCGACGGGCCGCCCCGGCCCCAGGGACACAGCGGCCGAGGCCGGCTGACCCCGATCGGCTGACCCTCGCCGGCTAGCCCGGATCGTCGGGGATCAGGCTGGCCACCACCGGGTCGAAGCGGCTGCGGACGATGAGCCGGATCGGCCGGTCCCGCCGGAGGTAGTCCCAGCCCCAGGAGGCCAGCACCACCGCCCGGTTGCGGAACCCGATCAGGTAGTAGAGGTGGACCACCAGCCAGGTGGTCCAGCCCAGGAACCCCCGCAGCCGCACCGGCCCGACCTGGGCCACCGCCGCCCGCCGGCCGATGGTGGCCATCGTCCCCTTGTCGCGGTAGCGGAACGGCGCCGCCGGTTCCCGGCCGGCCCGGATCGCCCGGGCGACGTAGCGGCCCTCCTGCATGGCCGGCGGCGAGAGCATGGGCAGCTCGCCGCCCCCCGAGCCCACCGAGGCGACGTCGCCGATGGCGTAGACGCCCGGCCGCAGCCGCAGCCGGTCGTCGACCTGCAGCCGTCTCGACCGGCTCCGGGGCACCTCCTCGGCGTGGAGCGGGTCGTCGGGGCCCACCCCGGCGGACCACACGATCGTCCGGGCGCCGATGCTGGTCGGTTCGCCGTCTCCGGTCGGCGCCAGCACGGCGGCGGATTCGGTGGCCTCCCGGACGAGGGTGGAGAGGCGGACGTCGACGCCCCGGCTCCGGAGGGTGTCGGCGGCGTAGGCACCGAGTTTGGGATGGAAGGGCCCGAGGAGGCGGCCGGCCCCCTCCACCAGCACCACCCGGGCCGACCCCGGGGGCAGCTCGGGGAAGTCCCGGCCGAGGACCATGTCGAGCAGCTCGGCCAGCGCGCCGGAGTACTCGACACCGGTCGGGCCCCCGCCGACGATCACGAACGTCAGCCACTCGGCCCGCTCGCCCGGATCGGTGGTCTGCGCCGCCCGTTCCAGGCAGGACAGCACGTGGTTGCGGAGCCGCATCGCCTCGTCGAGGTGCTTCATGCCGATGGTCCGCTCGGCCAGCTCCGGGTTGCCGAAATAGGCGTTGGCGCTGCCGGTGGCCAGGACGAGCGTGTCGTAGGGGATCCGCTCGCCGCCAGCCACCGTCAGCCGCCGCCCGTCGAAGTCGACGCCGGTGATCCGGGCCTGCCGGAAGCGCACGTTGCGGGAATGGCGGAAGACCGTCCGGAACGGATAGGCGATGTCGGACGGGTCGAGCAGGGCCGTGGCCACCTGGTACAGCAGCGGGGTGAACAGGTGGTAGTTGCGGGCGTCGAGCAGCAGGACGTCGACGTCGGCGCCGTCGAGCGCCCGGCCGCAGGCCAGGCCCCCGAAGCCGCCGCCGAGGATGACCACCCGCTCGCGCCCGGTCGCCATCGGCACCATCGGCTCCCATCGTGACAGAGGAGCCGGTTGGGGCGGCAAACGAGCCCCAGCGGTAGGGTCCGGCCGGAATGGTGCACGCCTTCGACGAGGACACCGCCCTCGAACCCCTGGGCGGCGCCGGCGTGGTTCCCGGCCCCGGCGCCGGGCTCGCCTTCACCGCCGGCATGAGCCACCGCTGGGACACCGTCGGCCCGCCCAACGGCGGCTTCCTGCTGGCGCTCGCCGCCCGGGGGCTGGCCCGGGCCGTCCCGTTCCCCGATCCGGTCACGCTGACCGGCCACTTCCTCCGGCCCTCCCGCCACACGCCGGTGGAGCTCCACGTCGAGGCCCTCCGCACCGGGCGGACCCACGCCACGGCCATGGGCCGGCTCCTCCAGGACGACAAGGAGCTGCTCCGCACGCTGGCGACGTTCTCCGATCTCGCCGCGGGGGCGGGAAGAGGCCCGACGGAGAGCGGCGCCCGCCCACCGGCGCTGCCGCCACCGGAGGAATGCCTGCCGGCCAAGGACCTCCGACCCCGGCAGTGGGACGACCTGCCCGGCACGCTGCCCGAGCTGTACCGGTCGATCGACGTCCGCCTGGCCCGGCCCGAGCGCCGGGAGGACGGCGAGATCGCCCGGCTGGAGGGCTGGATGCGCTTCACCGACGGCCGGGAGCCCGACGTGGCCGCCCTGCCGCTGCTGGCCGACGCCTTCCCGCCGGCGGTGCTCGACATCGCCGGCGCGGCCTGGGTGCCGACGGTGGAGCTGACCGTCCACGTTCGGGGGCGGCCGGCGCCGGGCTGGATCGCCGCCAGCTTCCGGACGAAGTTCCTCTGCGACGGCTACTTCGAGGAGGACGGGGAGCTGTGGGACTCGGCCGGCCGGCTGGTCGCGCTGTCGCGGCAGTTGGCGGTCACGAGAGGTTCCCGCCCGGGGTGAGGCCGGCCGCGGCCGGCGCGGGGCTGCTCGGCCCGGGCCGCTAGCCCTGGGCGCCGCCCCGGGTCCACCAGGCCGGGATCTCCATCGGCGGGGCCCACTCCGAG
>JAICYE010000344.1 GCA_025934385.1 Acidimicrobiia bacterium
CGAGTTCCGCCGGCGGGCGGCGGCCATCGGCCGGGCGCCCGACGAGCTCCGGGCCGACGGCGCCGGCGGCACCGTCGACGAGGTGGTCGAAACGCTACGGACATGGCGCGACGCCGGTGCCGAGCGCATCTATCTCCAGCTGCTCGACCTGGTCGACCTCGACCACCTCCGCCTGGTCGCCGAAGGGGTCGTGCCGCAGCTCGGCTGAGGTGGTTTGGACATCTGTCGGGGACTGTCCCCGATAGATGTCCAAACGTCGATTCAGCTTGCGGGTCGGGTGGCCAGCAGCAGGAACTCGGGGTGGTCGATGTCCGGCGGACGGACGGCGTAGTCGCCCGGCGTCACCGACCAGACGTGGTCGGGCCGCAGCCCGGCGCCTTCGGCCAGCAGCCGGAGCTCCCTCGGGGTGAAGCACGTCGTCCACAGCTCGGCCGGAGCCTCCCGGCCCTCTTCATTGCGGACGGTGGTCCGTTCGTGATTTACGCCAACGGCGGCGTCGAAGGCGTCGGCCTCGCCGAGGAAGCGGACCTGGAAGTAGGCCGAGAAGGCTGACAGGGCCAGGCGGCCGCCGGGTTTGAGGGCCCGGCTCATCCCGTCGAGGACGGCCCGGTCGGGGTCGAGAGGCCGGCCGTCGTCAGCCGCCGGCCCGTCGCCACCGGCCGAGAGGCCGAAGGCGCCCTGGCACAGCGAGATCACCGCGTCGAACTCGCCGTCGAAGCGCAGTGAACGGGCGTCGGCCCGCTCGAACGTGACCGCGGCGCCGGTCGGTGCGCCCTCTCGGGCGAGAGCGACGAAGCGTTCGGAAATGTCGATGCCGACGACCTCGAAGTCCCGCCGGCCGAGAGCGTGGGCGTGGCGCCCCGGCCCGCAGCCGACGTCGAGGATGCGGGCGCCGGTCTCGAGCCCGAGGGCGTCGATGATGAACGAGACCTCCTGCTCCGTTCCCTTGGTGAACGAGTAGCGCAGGTACGCCGGGCCGAGGTGGTCGGCGACGTCCTCGAACCAGTGGCGCATTAACCTGCCGTTCCTTCCCCACCGACGAGCGACGTGGAGGCTAGGCGTGGCGGAGCATCTCCGGGAACTGGCCGAGGCCGACCCCGACCGGCCGGCGGTCATCGACGAGTTCGCCGAGCTCACCCGTTCGCAGCTCAACGAGCGGGTCAACCGGCTGGTGAACGGGCTGCGGGCGGCCGGTGCCGGGGAGGGCGAGGTCGTGGCCGTCCTGGCCGGGAACCGCCACGAGTACGTCGAGACCGTCCTGGCCTGCGGCGTCTCGTCGTGGGTGCTCGTCCCGCTCAACTGGCACCTGACCGCCGAGGAGCTGGCCTACATCCTCAACGACTCCGGCGCCCGGGCCCTCCTGGCCGACGCCGAGTTCGCCGCCACCGCCGCCGCGGCGCTGAAGGAGTCGCCCGGCGTCACCGTGCGCCTCGCCATCGGCGGCGAGCAGGAAGGCTTCGACGCCTACGACGACGTCCTCGCCGCCGCTTCGCCCGACGAGCCCGACGGCCAGGCCAGCGGCACGTACATGTTCTACACGTCGGGCACCACCGGCCGGCCGAAGGGCGTCCGGTCGACGTCCTTCGCCGTCGGCATGCCCGTCTCGGTCCATGCCGCGCTGCTGGCCGGGTTGGCCGGAATGCTGCACGTCCCCGACGAGGGCGTGTGCCTGGTCGACGCCCCGCTGTACCACGGCGGGCCGTTCCTCTTCTCGATGCTGCCCGCCTACCGGGGCGCCACCCTGGTGATGCGCCGGCGCTTCGACCCGGCCGAGATGCTCCGGCTGATCGACGGGTACCGGGTGACGACCGCCTACGCCGTCCCCACCCACTTCGTCCGGCTGCTCCGGCTGCCCGACGAGGTGAGAGCGGCGTTCGACGGCGGAAGCCTGCAGGCGGTGTTCCACACCGGCGCCCCCTGCGCTCCCGACGTCAAGCGGCAGATGCTCGAGTGGTGGGGGCCGGTGATCCACGAGCTGTACTCGGCCACCGAGACCGGAGGGCTCGGCTGCTTCGTGACCGGCGACGAATGGCTCACCCGGCCCGGCACCGTGGGCCGGCCGCTGCCGGTGGTGGCCATCGACATCGTCGGCGACGACGGCGAGGTGCTCCCGGCCGGCGAGGTCGGCACCGTCTACGTCCGCAACCTCATCGGCGGCGACTTCGCCTACCACGGCGCCCCGGAGAAGACGGCCGAGGCCCACCGCGGCCCCGGCGTGATGACCGTCGGCGACGTCGGCTACCTCGACGACGACGGCTACCTGTTCCTCTGCGACCGCAAGATCGACATGATCATCTCCGGCGGCGTCAACATCTACCCGGCGGAGATCGAGGCGGTGCTGCTGAACCACCCCGCCGTCCTCGACGCCGCCGTGTTCGGCATTCCCCACGAGGAGTTCGGCGAGGAGGTCAAGGCGGTGGTACAGCCCGCGCCGGGCCACGAGCCGTCAGGCGGGCTGGCGGCCGACGTCCTCGCCCACGCCCGGGAGCACCTGGCCGGCTACAAGGTGCCGCGCTCGATCGACTTCACCGACGAGTTCCCCCGCACGGAGACAGGCAAGCTCTTGAAGCGCGAGCTGCGGGACCCCTACTGGAAGGGCCGCGGCCGGGCGATCTGAGCCCGGATCAGTTCTGGCCGCAGAGGCCGGCCACCAGCGTGTTGAGGTCGGCGCGGTCGACAACGTTGCTGGTCGGCAGGTTGGCCAGCGCCGCCAGGACCCGGGCCTGCTCGTCCTCCGAGCCGGCGAGGTCGAGCAGGTCGAGAAGGACGTCGTTGGCGGCGAAGCGATCGATGACGCCCGACGTGGGCAGCTCGGCCAGCACGGCCCGCACCCGGTCGCCGAAATCGGCGGACGTCGTGGTTGTCGTCATCATGGGCCTCCCTCGTGGACTCCTGCCTGACACGCCCCGCTCGGACCGCTCATCGGCCGCCGGCCTGGATTCCTTACTTTGCCGGCCGTGGGGTCGGGACCTTCTTGACAACGCCGGAAATGTCAGGATTCTTCCGATTTCGCGGCGGCGGCCGGCCGGGACGGCGCCAAACCGGCCAGCAGCCGGGCGGCGGCGGCCTCCACGTCGTCGACGGCGGCGGCGAAGACGGCCTCGTTGGCCCGGGACGGCACCCGGTAGCCGCTCACCTTGCGGACGAACTGGAGGGCGGCGGCCCGCACCTCCTCGGTGGTGGGCTCAGTGCCCCGCAGGGTCTTGATGCTCCGGCACATGCTCTCCAAGGCTAGGGGGCGCGAGGCGCTCGCCCGTACCGGCGTCGAACAGGTAGAGGTTGGCAGGGTCGAACGACAGCTGCGCCGGCTCGCCCCGCCGGATCCGGCTGGCCGGGTCGATCGACGCCACCAGCACCGTCCGGGCCGACTCCCGCTCGAGCTCCTCGGCCAGGCGGTGGATCGGTTCGACCAGCTCCGGCGGAGCGGTGTAGGGCACATAGGCGTACTGCTCGGCGCCGAGCCACTCGAGCACCTCGACCTTGACCTCGAACGTCACCCCCGGCGAGCGGGCCCCGGCCTCGACGACGGCGGCGTCCTCCAGGTGCTCGGGCCGAAGGCCC
>JAICYE010000347.1 GCA_025934385.1 Acidimicrobiia bacterium
CGACGCGAAGAAAATGTGACGACCGGCCGTCATGATCCGAAGTGTCCGGCGTTGTTCTCGTTGGAGGGATCGGATCAAACGCCCGAATCCCCCAAGCCTCCCGCGTCAGTCGCCTTGGACCGGCGCGTCAGTCGGCTTCGGTGGGAGCGAACCCCTGGCGGATCGTGTTCTCCGTCAGCGCCCTGGGCTCCAGGAACTGGAGCAGGTAGTCGGGGCCCCCGGCCTTCGAGCCGACGCCCGACATCCCGAAGCCGCCGAACGGCTGCCGGCCGACGAGCGCCCCGGTGATCCCCCGGTTGACGTAGAGATTCCCGGCCCGGAACTCCTCGGCGGCCCGGGCGATCCGGGCCGGCGACCGGGAGAACAGCCCGCCGGTCAGGGCGTAGTCGGTCGACCCCGCCAGCGCCAGCGCCTGGTCGAAGTCGGCGGCCCGCATGGCCACCAGCACCGGCCCGAAGATCTCCTCCGTGGCCACCCGGCAGCCGGGCTCGCCGGTCACCATCACCGTCGGGCCGACGTACCAGCCCCCGTCGGGCAGGTCGTTGCGCTGCAGGACCACGTCGCCCTCCACCCGGGCGGCCTCCTGGTAGCGGCGCACCCGCTTCCAGGCGTCCTCGTCGATCACCGGACCCACTGAGGTCCGCAGCTCCCGGGGGTGACCCACGATCACCAGCTCGGCCGCCCCGGCCAGCCGGTCGACCAGCTCGTCGAAGATCGGCCCGACGCCGATCACCCTCGACGCCGCCGAGCACTTCTGGCCGGCATAGCCGAAGGCGCTGGCCACGATGGCCGGCACGGCCTGGTCGAGGTCGGCGTCGGTGTCGACGACGATGGCGTTCTTCCCGCCCATCTCCGCCACCACCCGCTTCACGTGGCCCTGCCCCGGCTGGTGGTGGGCGGCCTGCTCGATGATCGACAGCCCCACCGCCGCCGAGCCGGTGAAGGTGACGAACGACACCTCGGGCCGGCTGACGAGGTCGGCACCGACCTCCTCGCCCACGCCGGGCAGGAAGGCCAGCGCCCCGGGCGGCACGCCCGCCTCCAGCAGGATCTGCACCAGCCGATAGGCGATGCCCGGCGTCTGCTCGGCCGGCTTGAACAGGACCGTGTTGCCGGTCACCAGCCCCGCCGTCACCATCCCGCAGGGGATGGCCAGCGGGAAGTTCCACGGCGCGATCACCACACCCAGGCCCCGGGGCTGGTAGCGGTACTGGTTGGTCTCTCCCGGCGCCTGGAGGATCGGCACGCCGGCGGAAAGGCGCAGCGCCTCCCGGCCGTAGTACTCGCAGAAGTCGATGGCCTCGGCCACGTCGGCGTCGGCCTCCCGGATCGGCTTGCCGGCCTCGAAGACCATCAGCGCCGCCAGTTCCGCCTTGCGGGCCCGCAGCAGCGACGCCGCCTTGAACAGCACCGCCGCCCGTCCGGCAAAGCCCATGGAGCGCCACTCCCGGCCGGCGGACAGCGCCGCCGCCACCGCGGCGTCGACGTCACCGCTGCCGGCCCGCCCGCTGCGGCACACCACCCGCGCGTAGTCGCCGGGGTCGACCGAGACGATCTCCTCCCGGGTGCGGACCGGCTTCCCGCCGATCATGACCGGCGCCTCGAACCCCAGCCGGGCCGGGGCCGCCCCGACCGCCGCCATCAGCCGGGCCCGGGGCGTGATCCTGCGGAGCTCGGCCGGCGGCTCGTTCTCGAACGGCCCGGGCGCCTCCCGGTCCGTCGGCGGCCGCTCCGCCGCCTCCGCCTCGGGGTCGGGCAGGTCCCGGTCCTTCACCTTCGGCGGCCGAACCAGTTGCCGCAGCTCCTTGCCCTCGGCGAAGCGGTGGCGGAGGAACGACTCGTTCGACGTGTTCTCCAGCAGGCGGCGCACGAGGTAGGCCATGCCCGGCACGAGCTCGCCGACCGGGGCGTAGACCCGCAGCCGCTGGCCCATCGACCGCACAGCGGCATGGACCGGCTCGGCCATGCCGTAGAGCATCTGCAGCTCGACGGCGCCGTCGGGGAGGCCGGCGGCCCTCGCCGCGGCCAGCCCGTAGGCCAGGCTGCGGAGGTTGTGGCTGGCGAAGGCCGGCCGCACGGCCCCGGCGTTCTCGACCAGGTGGCGGACGCAGCGTTCGTAGTTGGCGTCGGTCTGGGCCTTCTCCTCGAAGACCGGCACCGGCCAGCCCTCGGCCTTGGCGACGACGGTCTCGTAGTCCCAGTAGGCGCCCTTGACCAGCCGGATCTGCAACGGGATCCGCAGCGCCCCCCTCGACCAGGCCACGAGGTCGCGTAGGTCGGCGTAGGAGTCCTTCCGGTAGGCCTGCACCACGCAGCCGAGCGCCGGCCCGCCGGGGAACTCCTCGCCCAGCGCCCGGACCAGCTCGAAGGTGAGGTCCTTCACGTCGTCGTGCTCGGTGTCGATGTGGATCGTGGCCGGCACCTCCCGGGCCCGCAGCAGCAGCGGCCGCAGCCGGGAGCGGGCCTCCTCCAGCCCCTCGGCCCGCGTCAGGGGCCCGAAGCGGGGGGCGAGGGCGGTGGCCTTGACGGAGATGTTGACCCGGGCCAGCGGGCCCCAGGGATCGGTCTCGAGGACGGGCCGGGCGGGCCAGGTGGCCGTGGCCATGGCCAGCCGGTCGAGGACCTCGCCGACCCGCCGGGCGTAGCGGTCGGCCTCGGCCGACGTCAGCGTCTTCTCCCCCAGCAGGTCGACCGTCGACGCCTCGCCGGCCAGCCACAGCGCCTCGAGCCGGGGCAGCGCTTCCGCCGCCGTCTCCCCGGCGATGAACTGGCGGGCCATGCGATGGATGTTGCGCCGGGCGGTGGCGGCCGACACCCCGGCCCCGAAGGGGACCTTGCCGCCGAGCCCGAGGCCGAGCCGCAGCGGCGCGGGCGTGGCGCCACCCTCGAAGTACTCCTGGAGATGGCGCATGACGTCGTCGTCGTCACGGCAGCCGGGGAAGACGTCGACGAAGCGGAACAGCTGCGTCTTGAACGCCCCCTTGGCCATGGCCCAGTCGAGGACCCGTTGGGTCCACCACGACCCCCGGAAGAGACTGCTCCCGTCATTCCGGGAGACACCCCCGGACCCCCGGCCTTCACCGCCGGCCTCGGCGATGCGGCGGGCCAGTGACTGGACATCACGCTCGGAGGGTGCGCTCATCCCCTGAAGAGGCTACCGGGACTTCCATGTGCTTCCGGCGGACGAATGGCGCGAATGAGGACGGGCCGAGACTGCTTTCCCACCGGTAACTTCGCTCAATTAGCATTACGGGACGAACCGGCCGGCCGGCCGGGCTTCGAGCGGGGGGAACGCACGATCAGCAACAGCGGAAGAACATGGCGGCGCCGTGCTCCGGTGGCGGCGGTCGTCGCGGTCCTGGCCCTCGCCCCGCTGGGGACGGGCGCCAGCGCCGATCCCGCTCCGGCACAGGATTCCTTCGTGATCGGCAGCGGCCGGGCCCGGGCCAGCCTGTTCGAGATCGTCCCCCGCACCGGCGGCCTCGAGATCCCGATCAACTTCGGCAAGGCCCTCGTCACCTATCAGGGCCTGTCGGCCACGGCCACCAGCGGCG
>JAICYE010000167.1 GCA_025934385.1 Acidimicrobiia bacterium
ACCGGGTCCCCAACGAGGGACCGGTGCCTCCCGATCGAACCACCGCTCGGGACGCCGAGCGTCTCATCGCATTGTGCGAAAGGGGATCCACCAAAATGTTCGAGCTCACCACCGGTGCCGAGGTGCTCGGCCTGCAGTCCATCGCTGAGACCGCTCAGCTCAGCCGGCGCCGCCACGGCGGCGGGGGCGGCGGCGTTAGTGTTCGCAAGAACGTCTGCCTCATCACGCTGAACGGCTCCGCCAACGGCCTCTCGATCCTGAACATCCTGAACGGGTTCGGCGGCTTCTAGTTTCCAAGCAGCACCTCGGCCGGCCTGGCGCCGGGCCCTCGGGTCCGTGCGCCGGCCGGCTGTTTCGCGTAGCGCTCTTTTTCCGCGTATCTCACGCGCCGCCTGCCGTCGGGGGCAGGACACAAGGGCCTCTTCCCCGAACTGACCGCTTATGGACACACCCCGTCCTCGTGGGCCGCGCGCCGCACTGGCGCGACGTCCGGTCCCGGCGCTGCTGAAGCTGGCCTGGCAGGCCGACCGCGGCGGGGTGGCCGCCATCTTCCTGGCCAGCATCTTCGAGGCGGCCGCCACCATCGGCGCCACGTTGGCCATCGGCCTCCTGGTCAATACCATCATGCGCAACAACGGGACCAGCGGCTCGACGCCCTGGGTCACGCTCGCCGCCATCGCCGCCATCTTCCTCGTCCAGCGGGTGGCCTTCCCCTTTCTCGGCCCAGCGGTGGAGAGCCTGGAGTTCCGCCTCACGATCCTCGTCCAGCAGCGGGTCATGGCTCCGCTGCTGCGGCCGGTGACCATCGGCCATCTCGAGGATCCCGACGTCGCCGACGAGCTCCGGCTGGCCCAGCAGGTCGGCTCGGAGAACTTCTCCGCCCAGCAGGCCCTCGGCGCCCTCAACGACCTGACCACGATCCGGCTGGCGTCGGCGGTGGCCGGCGTCATCCTCTTCACCTGGCGCTGGTGGGCGCCGCTGGTGCTGCTGGCCGGCTGGCTCTGCTCCCGGGCCTGGTACCGCCGCCAGATGGGGACGCTGGTCGCGTCGATGGAGCGCAACACCCCTGCGCTGCGCCGGGCGGAGTACGTCGGCCAGGTCATCCTCGACGGCACCGCGGCCAAGGAGTCCCGCATCTTCGGCATCGAGCGCTGGCTGCTCGCCCGCTTCGAGGGGCAGTGGATCTGTGGCATGGAGGAGGTGTGGGCCGGTCGGCGCCGGGGCCGGATCGGCACGCTGTTCGCCGGTTCCGTGCTCCTCGCCGCCCACGCCCTCGTCCTCGGGGCGCTGGTCAGGGCCGCTCTCCACGGTGAGTTCGGCCAGAACAATGTGGGCGACCTCTTCATCTACCTGCAGATGGCGCTGGCCCTGGCCGGCTTCGGGTTCAACCCCGAGATGGAGTACGTCCTGCAGATGGGGGCTGCGCCCATGCCCCACGTCGTGGCCATCGAGCAGCAGGTGGAGCGGGCCGAGAGCACGTTCGCCAAAGGCATCCGCCACCCCGGCGGGGCGCCGGTCGAGGCCATCCGCCTCCAGGGGGTGAGCTTCGCCTATCCCAGATCGGACGGGCCGGTGCTGTCCGAGCTCGACCTCGCCATCCGGGCCGGGCAGTCGCTGGCCATCGTCGGCGAGAACGGCGCCGGCAAGACGACGCTGGTCAACCTGCTGTGTGGCTTCTACGAGCCGACCGCCGGCCGGGTCACCGTCGACGGAGTCGACCTGGCCGAGATCGACAAGCGGGCCTGGCAGCGACGCATCGCCGCCGTGTTCCAGGACTTCGCCAAGTACCCGTTGACCCTGCGGGAGAACGTCGTCCTCGGCCACCCCGGCCGGGCCGCCGACTACGAGACCCGCGTGCGGGCCGGGCACCGGGCCGGGATCATGGAGATGGTCGAAGCCCTGCCCAACAACTGGAACACGATCCTGTCGAAGAAGTTCGACGGCGGCACCGACCTCTCCGGCGGGCAGTGGCAGAGGGTGGCGCTGGCCCGGGCGATGTTCGCGCTGGAGTGCGGCGCCGGCGTCCTCGTCCTCGACGAGCCGACCGCCAACCTCGACGTGCGGGCCGAAGCGGCGCTCTACGACCGCTTCCTCGACCTCACCGCCGGATTGACCACGATCGTCGTCTCCCACCGGTTCTCCACCGTGCGCCGGGCCGACCGCATCGTGGTCCTCGAGGGCGGGCACATCGTCGAATCCGGCACCCACGACCAGCTGATGGCCCGCAACGGCCGCTACGCCCGGATGTTCGACCTCCAGGCCCGCTACTACGCCGACAACGACGAGGCCCTCGAGCCCGTGCCGGCACCGGCTCCTGCGCCGGCTCCGCCGACTCCGGCACCGGCCCCCCACCGCTCCGAGAAACCGGCCAAGCCCGTCCCGGCCAGGAAGCCCGTCCCGGCCAGGAAGCCCGCACCGGCCAGGAAGCCCGCCGCCGCCAAGAAGCCGGTGGCGCCGCCCGAGCCGGTCACGGCCGAGCCCGTCGCCATCACCCCCGTCGAGCACGACGACTGGGCCGACTACGAGATCGAGTACCTCGAGGACGTGCGATGAACTGGCTGCGGGCCCTCGGCCGCGTCGTCCGCACGGCTTTCGCCGCCGATCCCTGGCGGGCGGCGGCCGTCTACATCGGCCTGCCGATCTTCGGGCTCGAGGCAGTCCTCTCCGCCCTGTGGCTCAAGATGCTCATCGACGGCATCGCCAAGGGCGACGCCGGCGCCGCCGGGATCGCCATCGCCCTGGTCGCCTCGTCGATCGTCGTGCAGCACCTCCTCCTCGTCGTCCTGGCCAAGGTCCGCTTCACGCTCCAGGAGAAAACCAGCCTCTACTTCGAGCGGGAGCTCCTGGCCATGGTGGCCGCCCTGCCGGGCATCGACCACCACGAGCGGCCCGAGTACCTCGACAAGCTCGCCATCCTGCGCGACCAGCGGGCGGCCTACGGCATGGCCGTCGGCGCCATCGTCCAGAACTTCGCCGCTCTCCTCCAGGCGGTGGGAACGGGCATCCTGCTCTACCGCGTCTACCCGCTCCTGCTGCTGCTCCCCGTCCTCAACCTGATCTCGTTCATCACCGACGCCAAGAGCGGCTCGATCATGGTGGAGGCGTCGGAGGACAGCGCCGCCGACGAGCGCCTCGCCCGGGAGCACTTCCTCCAGGCCACCACCTACGGCTTCTCCAAGGAGGTCCGGGTCTTCGGGCTGGCCGACGAGATGCTGAGCCGCCATCGCCGGGCCTCCGAGAACGCCCGCACGAAGATGGTCCGGGCGGCCATGCGAGGCGCGGCGTGGGACGCCTTCGGCGGCTTCATCGCCGTCGCCGCCCTCATCGGCGGCCTCGCCGTCGTCGTGCACCGGGCCCAGACGCACCAGGCGACCATCGGCGACGTCGTCATGACGCTGCGGCTCATGTCGATCCTGACCGGCCAGATCGCCGCCATCGCCCACTCGACCGGGCTACTGGTCCAGACGCTCCAGGTCGCCGTCCGCCACATCTGGCTCGTCGACTACTCCCGGGAGCAGCACGCCGCCCGCACCGGGGAGATCGCCGCTCCGGAGCAGCTGCGGGGCGGCATCGCCTTCGAGGGCGTGTCGTTCGCCTATCCCGGGAACGACGCCGAAGTCCTCCGCGACGTCAACCTCTGGCTCCCGCCGGGAGCCGTGGTGGCCGTCGTCGGCGAGAACGGCGCCGGAAAGAGCACGCTGGTCAAGCTGCTGTCCCGCATGTACGAGCCGAGCGCCGGCCGCATCTCGATCGACGGCGTCGCGCTGTCCGACATCAACCCGGCGTCGTGGCGCTCCCGGTTGTCGGCCGCCTTCCAGGACTCCTGCCGCTTCGAGTTCCTCCTCGGTGAGACCGTCGGCATCGGCGAAGTCGAGAAGATCAACGACGCCTACCAGGTGCTGATGGCCTGCGAGCGGGCCGGCGCCGGCGCGGTGCTCGAGACGCTGCCGGCCGGCCTCAACACCCAGCTCGGCCGGCGCTTCGAGGGTGCCGAGCTCTCCGGCGGGCAGTGGCAGCGGCTGGCCCTGGCCCGGGCCGGGATGCGGGACCCGCTCGTGCTCCTCCTCGACGAGCCGACGGCCAACCTCGACGCCGAGGCCGAGTTCGCCCTGTTCGAGACCATCGCCCGGGCCACCCGCCGGGCCCGGGCCCGGGGAGCGGTCACGATCCTCGTGTCGCACCGGTTCTCCACGGTCCGCATGGCCGACCTCATCGTCGTCGTCGACGGCGGGAAGGTACTCGAGGTCGGCAGCCACGACGAGCTCATGGCCCGGCACGGCCTCTACGCCGAGCTGTTCTCGCTGCAGTCGTCGGCCTACGCCTGACGAATTCCGTGCACTCAGTGCCACTTTGAGCTAGTTTGCGCGCCTCCCCGGATCGAGGAGGATCCATGCGCAAGCCGCTCACCGCCGCCCTCCTGCTCGGAGGGCACCTTCTCCTGACGTTCTCCCCCGTGGCGGCCATGGCCGCCCCGGCCTCGCCGGCCTACAGCGGCGACAGCCACTACCGCTGCATGTACCACTGCGACGAACGCGGCTACGGCGACCGCTACGGCCACGACCATGACGGCTACCGCTATGACCACTACCGCGACGGGCGCTACGACCACGGCGACCGCGTCTACCACGACGGCTGCTGGTACCACGACGACTGGGGCTGGCACCGCTGCGGCTACGGCCACCGCTGGTAGGGCTCAGCCGGGCACGCCCCGCAGGATGGCGAAGCTGGCCGTGGGCGTCGTGCGCCAGTCGTAGATCGAACCGCCCAGGGCGCCGGTGGCGGCGCAGGCGCGTACGAAACCGCGGTAGTCGTCGTCGTTCGACTTGTTGTCGGTGCCGCCCACCGGATGGACGGCCGCCCCCGGCAGCCCGAGGTCGGCCCGCAGCCGGCGGACGTTCTCCTCGGTGTAGCGGTAGGCGTCGCGCCAGCCGGAGCTCCGGCTGCGGAACGTCCAGTAGGCCATCGGCATCCACACGTCGTAGATCGGCGCCAACTCCCGCCAGGGGAAGCCGGGCCAGTAGGCCGGGTTGACGGTTTCGATGAGGACGGGCGGCAGCGTGATCGCCGCCAGCGCCGCCGGCCCGACCGCCGCCCGCAGCCGCCGGGACAGCTCCACCAGCCGGACGTTGCGCTCGGCGGAGTCGGGCACGTCCTTCGTCCACTCGATGTCGAGCCCGACGCCGTCGAATCCCTGGCCGCCGGACCGGTAGTCCCGCATCGCCACCAGCCGGCGCATGTCAGAGTCGAGGTCGTAGAACTTCGGGAGGTACCAGGCCACGACCTTGACGCCCCGGGCGTGGGCCCGGTTGAGCATCGGCCCGAGGATCTCGGGGTTGACGAGGTCGCCCGGGGACCGGGTGTCGTCCTTGGCCGCCTGCAGGTAGAGCGTCTTGACGCCGGCGGCGGCCAGGTCGTCCATCGATTCCGGCGTGACCGGCGGCGGGGCGCCGTTCTCCTGGAATTGGGGGCTGAAGTCGTAGGCGTCGACCCAGGTGCCGAGACCGCGGTAGACGGAGACGTCCCGCACCGGCGGCGGCGACACCGGCGGCAGCGCCAGCGACCGGGCGGCGAGCGGTGCCCGGGGGACGGGCGGGTCGGTCGGCGGCGGCGCCGCCGCCCGGGTTGCCGTCGTGGTCGTCGGCCGGGGGCCCGTGGTCGTCGTCGGCGCCGAGGTCGTCGTCGGCGCGGCCGTCGTCGTCGTGGTCGACGAGGTCGTGGTCGAG
>JAICYE010000217.1 GCA_025934385.1 Acidimicrobiia bacterium
GCCCACGCCACGCAGACGGCGCGCCAGAGCCAGGCCCGCATCTTCGAGCCCCAGATCCATCGCCAACGCGCCGCGCTGGCGCGCCTGAGGGCCTAGGAGCCCGGCTCGTAGTCGCTGAAGCGGGGCGCATCCGGCTCGAGCGGGACGCGGGCGGCGCGGGCGGCGAAACGAGATGGCGTGGTACCACCCGGCGAGGAGGAGCAGGTCGAGCCGCTACTCGTCGCTGAGCTCGAGCGCCTTCCATGCGATCGGGCCCTACAGCAGGTGGGCCGAGCGCTGGCGGGCCGGATACACCGAGCGGCCCGAGGCCTGATGTTTCTCCGCAGCGAACTCCCATCTCGCTCACAGGTTCGGGGTCGTTACTGACGGCGACGGCCCGCGGAGGCCACCCCCCGAATCCCGCTGCGACAGGGAGGCTGCGATGAGCGAGTACACGGCACCGTCCGGCGAAACCGGAGACGGCGATCCGGGCCTCTCGCCGGCCGAGCAGTTCGAGGCCTGGGTCGCCAGCCGAGCCGGCGCCGCGCCGGCCCTGCCCGAGTCCCCGTCGGCGGTTCCGTCGCCGGCGGGCGCCGAAGCCGGACCGTGGGCCGGCTGGCCGGCACCCTCTGAGCCGGTGCCGGATCACCGTGGGCGCCGCTCGGCGGGGCTGGTGGTGGCCACGGTGGCGGCAGTCGCACTCGGGAGCTTCGGCTTCGCTGCCGGTTTCGCCTACCACCGGGAGCAGACCGCGGGGGCCACCCCGGCGTCGTCGGCGGGGCCGAACTTCGGCATCCGGGGCGGCGGGTACGACCCGTTCGGGTCCGGGAGCTCCGGCTCGTCCGGTGGCGGCGCGCTGGGCGGCGGGAACCTCGGCGGTGGGAACTTCGGCGGCGGGAACTTCGGCGGCGGGAGCCTCGGCGGCGGCAACTCTGGCAGCGGCAACTCTGGCAGCGCCGGGTCGGCGCCCACTGACGAGGCGGCCTCCAAGGTCGCCGCCGCGGTCGACCCCGGCATCGTCGACGTCAATACGGAGATCGACTTCGGCTCGGCCTCCGGCGCCGGGACCGGCATGGTCCTCTCGTCGGACGGGCTGATCCTGACCAACAACCACGTCGTGGACGGCGCCACCACCATCACGGTGACCACGGTCGACAATGGGCGCCGCTATCAGGCGACCGTCGTCGGCACGGACCCCACCGAGGACATCGCCGTCCTGCAGCTGAAGGGTGCCTCCGGTCTGACCACGATCCCGCTCGGCGACTCCGACAAGGTTGCGGTCGGCGACCCGATCGTGGCCCTCGGCAACGCCGGTGGCGTCGGCGGGGCGCCGGTGGTCGCCACCGGGGTGGTCGAGGCGACCGGCCAGTCCATTACCGCCAGCGACGACGACGGCTCCAACCCCGAAACGCTGAACGGGTTGATCGAAGTGAACGCCCCCATCCAGCCCGGCGACTCCGGCGGACCGCTGGTCAACAGCGCCGGCCAGGTGATCGGCATCGACACGGCGGCCGAGGTCGGCGGTCGGGGCTGGCGGATGCGGAGCTCGACGACCGGGACCGGCTACGCCATCCCGATCGACCATGCGCTCGACGTCGCCCACCAGATCGAACAGGGCCAGGGATCCGACACCATCCATCTCGGCTCGGCCGGTTTCCTCGGCGTGGCCGTGGACTCGTCGGCCTCCGGCGTCGTGGTCGAAGGTGTCGAGCCGGGCTCGCCGGCCGAACGGGCCGGTCTCGCCGCCGGCGACACCATCGAGGCCATCGGCGGCCAGCCGGTCGACTCCCCCGACACCCTCTCGACGCTGACCAAGGCCCATCCCGCCGGTGACACCGTGAGCGTGGCGTGGACCGACCAGGACGGCAAGAGCCACACGACGAAGGTGACCCTCGCCGCCGGCGCCCCCGACTAGCGGCGGGCATCGGGCCCGACGATCATCGGCCGATCCGGATCGGGCAACTGAGAGGATCGATTCGTGCAGCAGCCGGCGGGCGACACCTGGGACCCGGAGCAGTACCGGCGGTTCGAGGCCGAGCGGGACCAGCCATTCCACGAGCTGCTCTCACTGGTGGAGCCGGTCCCCGGGGGCGCGGTCGTCGACCTCGGGTGCGGCGACGGGCGCCTGACGGCGCTGGCCCACCGGTCGCTCGGGTCGGCGGCGACGCTCGGGGTCGACTCCTCGGCGGCCATGCTGGCGACGACGCCGTCGACCGAGGGGCTCTCCTTCGAGCTCGGCGACATCGGGACGTGGACGTCGGCGCCCGCCCTCGACGGAGTGTTGTCCAACGCCGCCCTCCACTGGGTGCCCGACCACCGGGCCGTGCTCGGCCGCTGGCGGGCCGCCCTCCGGCCCGGCGGCCAGCTGGCGGTGCAGGTGCCGGCCAACGCCGACCATCCCTCCCACCGGGTCGTGGCCGAGGTGGCCGGCTCGATGGGCCTCACCGTCGAGGCCGACCCGGTGGCGGTGAACGTGCTGCGGCCCGAGGAGTACGCCGCTGCCCTCGACGAGCTCGGCGCCGCCGAACAGCACGTCCGGCTCCAGGTCTTCGTGCACCACCTCCCGTCCAGCGCGGACGTGGTGGAGTGGGTGAAGGGCACGACGCTTACCCGGGTGAAGCGGGTCACCGACGCCGCGGACTACGAGCGGTTCCTGGCCGACTACCGCCGCCGGCTGCTGGCCGAGCTCGGCGACCGGGCGCCCTACACCTACCTGTTCAAGCGCATCCTGTTCCGGGCCCGCTTTCCGTGATGCGCCAGCCCAACCGGCGAACGGTGTTGTTCGCTTCCCTTCGGGTACATCCACGGTGTCCAGACCGAAAGAAGGTGAGTCGGATGCCGGGCAAAAAGCACGGGCCGTCGGTGAAGAAGCCGAAGACGTACGAGGCACTGCGCGACAAGGGCATGTCAAAGGAACGCGCCGCCAAGATCTCCAACGCCCAGTCGAAGAAGAGCTGACGCCGGGGACGGCCCCGCCGACGCCGATCAGCTCGAGCCGTCGGGCGGAGCGGCGCCGGGCAGCAGCTCGAGGGCCGGGCCGAAGACCCGGGCGAAGACGACCACCGCCGCCGTCTCCACGGCGGCAGTGAGAAGGCTGCCCGGCCGGGACGCCTCGGCGTGGGCGTAGGCGCCCCAGGCGCTGAGACCGGCCACCAGCGCCGTCGCCGCCCCGGGCCAGGAGCGGACGATCGTCACCAGCGACTCGCCCGCCCGGGCCAGCCGTTCGCCGGCACCCGGTGACCGGCGGGACAACCTCACCGCCGGGCCGCTGTCCTCGATGCCGCCCGGTTCGCCGACTTCGACGTCCGGATCGCCGACGTCGAGCCCGCCGGCGTCGCCGGTCGGCAGTGGTCGCCGCAGCCGTCCGCCCGCGGCGGCCAGCACGGCCAGCATGCCGAGGCCGGCGGCCACCACCCGGCCGGGACCGCTCCCCGACCGGTGGGCCTGCTCGGCGGCGACGCCGAGGAGCCCGAGCGCGGCGACGGCCGTGGCGCCGACGCCGATCCGGGCGGCCCGCCAGACCAGCGACCGGTCGGCGGAACCGAGGACCGGGGCGGACCGCCGGCCCGCCACTCGCAGCAGGGCGACCGCTCCGGCCACGACCGCCAGCTGCAAACCGACGGACGCCATCAACGCGGCTGCCGCCACGACCGGGGCGCCACCGGCCGCGGCGTCGGACGGCACGGCGGGGATGGCGGCCACCGCCGCCGCCAGCACACCGACGCCGGCCACGAAGGCCCACGCCGGGGCGCGCCGGGCCTGGGCACTGGCCCATCCGGCGTTGATGTCACCGGCCAGCCGGCGGCCCGGATCGAAGCGCCGCACCGCCTCGGCGTCCGCCTCGTCGCCCGACCGCCCGCCGGACTCCAGGGCGGCGGCAGAGTCGGCCAGGTGATCGCCGGCTTCGGCCAGGACCCGCCGCCGGTACCGGGCCGGCACGGCGAGCCGCCGGTCGAGATCGGCGAGGTACCGCTCGATGGCACCGTTCATGCCGGCACCACCCCGGAGGCCGCCAGCGGGCCGAGGACCGCCCCGACGGCGCGGCAGAAGGAGCGCCAGTCGCCCCGCTGCTCGGCCAGGGCCCGGTTCCCCGACCGGGTGAGCCGGTAGACCCGCCGGGGACGCCCGGAGACCGTCACCGACTCGCTCTTCACCAGCCCCGACCGTTCGAGGCGGTGCAGGGCGGGATAGACGGTGCTCTCGCCGAGATCGAACACGCCGCCGCTGCGGTCCCGCAGCGATTCGATGAGCCCGTAGCCGTGGGCCGGCCCGGCCTCGAGCACAGCCAGCAGCAGCGGATCGAGATGACCCTTCAGTTGTTCCGGTCGCATACCTCGCATTGTGAAGCCTCGTAACGCGAGGTGTCAACGGCGAAGTGCCGTCGTCGGGCACACGTCGGCGCGGCTTCGTGGCCTATGACCGATTCGGGCCGATCACCTACGCTGCGTCTTCCCGGGCCCGTAGCTCAGCGGTCAGAGCAGGGGACTCATAATCCCTCGGTCGCAGGTTCGATCCCTGCCGGGCCCACGCTGCCGCCGGCGGCCAGAGACGTCGGGCGCTCAGCCCAGGAACTTCAGCAGGAGCGAGAGCGAGGCGACGACGCCGATGGCGACCACGGCCTGACGGACGAGGCGGCGGCCCAGCCGCTGGGCCAGCGCCGCACCGCCGAGCCCTCCGGCGATCGAGCCGGCGGCCATCAGCGCCACGTCCGCCCACAGCACGGCGCCCCGCAGCACGAAGTACACCGCGGCGACGCCGTTGATGGCGATGGCCAGCAGGTTCTTGAGGCCGTTCATCTGGTGGATGTCGGTCAGCCCGAGCACCGCCAGCGCCGCCAGCATCATGATCCCGATGCCGGCGCCGAAGAACCCGCCGTAGACCCCGACCAGGAGCTGGAACACCACGGCGGCAACGGCGAACCGGACGCTGCGCTCCCCCACCAGGCTGCCCCGGGAGAGGCGCTTCGACAGCGGTTCCTGGACCGCCAGCAGGAGCGTCGCCCCCAGCACAAGCACCGGCGACAGACCCTCGAAGACGTGCTGGGGCGTGTGCAGGAGCAGGACGGCGCCGACGATGCCC
>JAICYE010000601.1 GCA_025934385.1 Acidimicrobiia bacterium
CTGGAGGAGGCCGCCGCCGCCCTCGGCGCCCGGCCCGCCGGCGCCACCCCGGAAGGGGACCCGTCTCCCGACCCGTCACCCGCGCCCGCGCCCCCGCCGGGGCGCACCGTCGCCCGGGAACGCCGGCCCCGCCCGGCCCGGCGCGCCCCGGTCCCTCTGCCGCCCGGCGTCCTCGACGACTCCGTCGAAGCCGCCGACCACCTGGTGCGAGCCCCCGGGATGACCCTGCTCGTCGACGGCTACAACGTCTCCCAGACCGGGTGGCCGGATCTGGCCATCGCCGAGCAGCGCCGCCGCCTGGTCGACGCCCTCACCGAGCTGGCCGCCCGGACCGGCGTCGACGTCTCCGTCGTCTTCGACGGGGCCGACCCGTTGTGGCCACCGGTCGTGCCGGCGACGTCGCGCCTGGTGAGGGTGAGCTTCTCGCCGGCCGAGGTCGAGGCTGACGACGTGGTGCTGGGCCGGGTGGCGGAGATGGACGTCAACCGGCCCGTACTGGTGGCGTCGAGCGACCGCCGGGTACGCGACGGCGCCGCCGGCATGGGCGCCAACGTCATCTCGTCGGCGCAGCTGCTCGCCGCCCTCCGCCGCTGATCCGCCCGGATCCCGGCGGCCCGCCGAACCCCCGGGCGCGAGGGCTGATCCGCTAGATTCGCCGACCGGGCAGGCCCGACGGACGAGGGGGCGACGTGGACAGCGGCAATACCGCGTGGGTGCTGGTGTCGGCCGCGCTGGTGCTCTTCATGACCCCCGGGTTGGCGTTCTTCTACGGCGGGATGGTCCGCTCGAAGAACGTCCTCGGGATGCTGATGCAGAACTTCTTCTGCATGGGCCTGGTGAGCGTGCTCTGGGCCATCGCGGTGTTCAGCCTGGCCTTCGGCCGGGACGCCGGCGGCGGCCTCATCGGCAACCTCGGCTTCGCCGGCCTCCGCCACGCCGCCGGCGCGGCCACGACGCTGCCGGGCTACGTCGGCAGCCTGGCCCTGTCGGTGCCGCCCCTGGCGTTCGTCGCCTTCCAGCTGATGTTCGCCATCATCACCCCGGCCCTGATCACCGGGGCGATCGCCGACCGCATGAAGTTCTCGGCCTGGGCCCTGTTCGTCGGCCTGTGGCTGTTCCTCGTCTACGCCCCCGTGGCCCACTGGGTGTTCAGCCCCCAGGGCTGGCTGTTCAAGCGCGGGGCGCTGGACTTCGCCGGCGGCACGGTGGTCCACATCAACGCCGGCGTCGCCGCCCTCGCCGTCGTGCTCGTCATCGGCCGGCGCAGGGGTTGGCCGGGCGAGGGGATGCCCCCGCACTCCCTGCCGCTGACCCTGCTCGGCACCGGGATCCTGTGGTTCGGCTGGTTCGGGTTCAACGCCGGCTCGGCGCTGGGCGCCAACGCCCTGGCCGCCCAGGCCCTGGTGAACACGCACATGGCCGCCGCCGCGGCGATGCTCGGCTGGCTGCTGGTCGAGCGGGTCAAAGGCGGCCACGCCACCACGCTCGGGGCTGCCTCCGGCGCCGTCGCCGGCCTGGTGGCCATCACGCCGGCCTGCGGCTTCGTCGGCCCGATGGGCGCCATCGTCATCGGCCTGCTGGGCGGCCTGGTCTGCCTGTGGGGCGTCAATGGCCTGAAGCGCCTCTTGGGCGC
>JAICYE010000144.1 GCA_025934385.1 Acidimicrobiia bacterium
CGCGTGTCGCCGGCCGGCGAGCCGGTGCGCTACGGCGGCCGCGTGGACCTGCTGATCGTCGACGAGCGCGACGCCTACTGGGTCGTGCGCCACCGCCTCGTCGAGCGCTTCACCGATGAGGACCTGCTGGCTCTCGACGACGAACTCGTCGCCGCCTGCTGGGCCTGGGAGCTCTTCTACCTCGGCATGCGGATCTCGGGCACCATCCACAACGAGCTCCGCCCGGCCGGCGAGCCGCCCGACCCGGAGGATCCTGTCCGCCGGCCCCGGGCGGCGCACGCCTTCGCCCAGGCCCGGGCCCAGCACCGGCGCATGTACGCCCAGGCGGAGGACGTCCCGAACGAGACCGTCACCGAGGAGGGCGGCGGGATGTTCCGCCGCACCCGCATCCCCCGGAGCCGGGCGGCGCTCGACGACCTCGGCCGGCGGATGGCCGCCGAGGCCCGGGACATGCTCGACGCGTCGTTGCCGCCGTATCCCGCGCCGGCGCCGGAGTCCTGCGGCGCCTGCCACTTCCGCGCTCCGTGCCTGGCGCTCAACGAGCACGGCGACGCCGAAGCGGTGCTGGCCGCCGCCTACCGGGCCCGTCCCCCCGAGGCGCCGCCCGAAGGCCGGCTCGGAGCGGTGACATGGTCGATGAACCGGGGCGCGGCCCCCCCGCCCCACTGGGTGCGCCGCGACCGCGACTGACCCGCCCGCTTGCTTCGGCGTTCATATCTATCGCCGGCTGGTCGTCATGAACGCCGGTCCGAGCGAACCCGAGCGAGCCGACGACCGGCGTCGACCCGTCGTCAGGAGAGCACCCGGAAGGAGCCGATCATCTCGTCGAAAGTCGGGGCCAGGGTTCGGAACGTGTCGGTCGGCAGTGCCTGGAACACCAGGCTGATCAGCGTGGAGCCCTTGAACAGGAAGTAGTGACTGTGCACGCCGTCCTGCCCGGTGCCGGGGTCCTTGAAGCTGTAGAAGTAGACGTAGCCGGGAAGACCGCCCTCGTGGACGACGGTGGGCGCGGTGAGCGGCGCTCCGCCGCCCTCCTCCACGATCTTGTCGGTCACCGTCTTGGCCGCCGGCAGGTTGGCGTCGGTGACGGCCGTCGGGAACGGCAGGTCGTGGACGAGGATCGACCCGCCGGTGTTGGTCTCCGGCGGCTTCTCCGACACGACGAGGACGATGTCGGGGGCCTTGGGCGACAATCGGTTCCAGTCCTTCGGATAGGACATCGCCCAGCCGGCCTTGTCGTCGCGGAACTCGACGAAGGCGGCCGGGACGGCCTGCGCTCGCACCGTGGAGCGCTTCTCCGAGCTGACCGAGTGCCGGCCGACCTCGACGGCGATGGCCAGTGCCAGCACGACGGCGACGACGGCAGCGACGACCTTCACCGACCGGGCAGGCATGATCGGAGATCCTAGGGGCCAGGGGTTTCGGCCCGGCGGTCCCGGGCGCCGGCCACCGCCGCCTGGCCGAGGCTGATACCCCCGTCGTTGGGCGGCACGCGGCGGTGGAGCAGGACGGCGAAGCCGGCGGCCTCCAGCCCGGCCACGGTCCGCTCGAGCAGCAGCAGGTTCTGGAACACGCCACCGGAGAGGGCCACGGTGCCGAGACCGCGTTCGGCCCGCACCCGCCGGCAGACGTCGACGACGCCCCTGGCCAGGGCGTTGTGGAACCGGGCGGCCACGACCGGCTTCGGGGTACCGGCGGCGACGTCCTCCACCACCGCCCGGATCAGCCCGGTGCCCCGCAGCAGCAGGCCACCGTGATCGCCGCCGCTCGGGCTGTCCACCTCGAGCGGGTCGGCCTCGCTCTCGGCGGGATCAGCCAGTTGCTCGAGTTCGATGGCCGCCTGCCCTTCGTAGCTGACGGCGTCGCGCACACCGAGGACGGCGGCCACGGCGTCGAAGAGCCGTCCGGCGCTCGAGGTGAGCGGCGCCGACAGGCCGGCCCGGGCCACGCTGACCACGGAGGCCCAGCGGTCCTCGTGGCGGGCGGCGACGCCCAGCCCGCCGGGGACGTCGCCGTCGAAGGCGGCGTCGAGGTAGGCGGCGGCCATCCGCCACGGTTCCCGGATGGCCGCCGCCCCGCCGGGCATGGCCACCGGCGCCAGATGCGCCACCCGCTCGAAGCCGGCGAGGTCGGCCACGAGGATCTCGCCGCCCCAGATCGTGCCGTCGGGCCCGAAGCCGAGCCCGTCGAAGGCGACGCCGATCACCGGCCCGGCTTCGCCGTTGTCGGCCAGACAGGAGGCGATGTGGGCGTGGTGGTGCTGCACGCCGGTGAGCTCGACGCTGCCTTCACCGTTGAGCTCGGCCACATCGTGGGCGTGCTTGGTGGACAGGTACTCGGGATGGAGGTCGTGGGCCACGACCTCAGGTACGACGTCGAAGAGGCGGGCGAAGTGCTCGACGCCGTCGCGGAACGAGGCGTAGGTCTCGTAGTTCTCGAGGTCGCCGATGTGGTGGGAGACGAAGGCCCGGCGGTCCTTGGCCAGACAGAACGTGCTCTTCAGCTCGGCGCCGGTGGCCAGCACCGGGCGCGGGAACTCCCACGGCAGCAGGACGGGTTCGGGGGCGTACCCCCGCGACCGCCGCAGGAGGAAGACCCGGCCCCGGAGCGATCGGACGACCGAGTCGTCGGTGCGGATGTGGATCGCCCGGTCGTGGAGGAGGAAGCAGTCGGCGATGGACCCGAGCCGCTCGAAGGCGTCGTCGTCGGCCGAGGCGATCGGCTCGTCGGTGAGGTTCCCGCTGGTGAGCACGAAGGGCAGCCCGAGGTCGCGGGCCAGAAGATGGTGCAGCGGCGTGTAGGGCAGCATGACCCCCAGCGACCGGTTGCCGGGGGCGACCGACGGCGCCAAGCCGACGCCCTCCCGCTTCGGGGCGAGCACGATCGGGCGCCGGGAGCCGGCCAGGAGCGCCGCCTCGGCGGCACCGACGTCGCACAGCCCGGCGGCCGCCTCCCCGTCGGCCACCATGACGGCGAAGGGCTTCTCCTCCCGGTGCTTGCGGGCCCGCAGGCGGGCCACCGCCGCCTCGTCGTCGGCCCGGACGGCGAGGTGGTAGCCACCGAGCCCTTTCACGGCCACGATGTCGCCGTTCCGCAGCCGGGTGACGGCACCGGCCAGCGCCTCTTCGCCCCGAGCGGCGAGCGGTCGCCGCTGCGGGTCGGCCAGCAGGAGCCGGGGCCCGCAGTCGGGGCAGCACACCGGCTGGGCGTGGAAGCGGCGGTCGGCCGGGTCGTGGTACTCCGCCGCGCAGCGCCGGCACATGGCGAACGGCGCCATGGTGGTGAGCGGCCGGTCGTAGGGGACGCCCCGCACGATGGTGAACCGGGGCCCGCAGTTCGTGCAGTTGGTGAAGGGATAGCGGAAGCGGCGGTCGGCCTCGTCCCACAGCTCGGCCAGGCAGGCGTCGCAGGTGGCGGTGTCGGGCGAGATGAGCGCCTGCTGCTCGCCGCCCGCTTCGCTGGCGACGATGGCGAAGCCCTGCTCCCCCACCGCCGCCACGGCATCGGCGCAGATCCGCTCGATCATCGCCAGCGGCGGCGGCTCGGCCTCGAGGGCCCGCAGGAACTCGGCCACAGCGTCCTCGGCGCCCTCGACCTCGATGACGACACCTTTCGCGTCGTTGCCGACGAAGCCGGCCAGGCCGAGGCGGGTGGCGTGCCCGAACACGAACGGGCGGAAGCCGACGCCCTGCACGATCCCTTCGACACGGATCCGTGCTCGCACCCGGCCGCCGGCCGGGGCGGTCATCCCGGAGTCGGTCCGGCGCCGGGCGCCAGCGCCTCCTGCACGAGCGTCCAGAGCACGTGGTAGGCGGTGGTCTGCGCCTCCTGGATGCGGTGGACCGAGGCCGATGGCACCACAAGGAGATGGTCGACGAGGCCCGACTCGGCCATCTGGCCGCCCTCGTAGCCGGCCATCCCGATGGTCAGCAGGCCCCGCCGGCGGGCCTCCTCGAAGCCCCGCAGCACGTTGCGGGAGCCGCCGCTGGTGGAGATGCCGAAGACCATGTCGCCCGGCCGGCCGAAGGCGGCCACCTGCCGGGCATAGACGACGTCGAACCCGACGTCGTTGGACAGGGCGGTGAGCACGGCCACCATGCTCCCGAGGCAGAAGGCCGGCAGCGGCGTGCCGGTGCGGGGTTGGAGGAAAAGCTGGGCGATATCGGCGGCGTCGGTGCTGCTGCCACCGTTGCCGAACGTCAGCAGCCGGCCGCCGACGGCGAAGCGGGCGGCCATGTCGGCGGCGCAGGCGGCCAGCGCCTCGCCCTCCTCCTCGGCCAGGCGACGCCGGAGGGCCACGATCTCCGTCGCCTTCTCCACCGTCGAGCGGCGCACCTCGGCCAGGACGGCCTCGAGGTCGGTCTCGACCGCATAGAGGAACGGGTAGAGGCTCTCGACGCCTTCGGCCTTCACCGCCCGTCCGCCTCGGCTGCGTCCTCATCGGGCAGGACGGCGATCGCCTCCTTGGCGTGGACCAGCACCCGCCCGCCGACGCGGGTCTCGACCAGCGCCACGCTGATCTCCTCCCGCGACGCTCCGGTGTCGACGAGCGCCAGGTCGCCGGCCCGCAGCTCGACCACCGTGACCGGCACGGCGACGTCCCCGCAGGTGATGCAGACGTCGTCGTGGCACTCGGGAACGGTCACCGGACGCCGGCCTCCTCCAGCACGCCGGGATGCTCGAAGAACACGTGAACCAGCTCCCACAGGATGTGGTACGTGGTGACGTGGACCTCCTTCACGATCTCCGGGTCGGCGGACGGGACCACGACGAGGTGGTCGACCGCCGCGCTCGCCGCCAGCTCGCCGCCGTCGCCGCCGGTCAGGGCGACGGTCAGCAGCCCGAGGGCCCGGGCCTCCTCCAGGCCCCGGCAGACGTTGCCGCAGCGCCCGTCGGCCGAGACGCCGAGGGCGATGTCGTCCGGATCGGCCAGCCGTCGGAGCTGGTGGGCGAAGACCTCGGCGAACCCGTCCCGCCCGGCGATCCCGGTGACCACCGTCGGGTCGGCGGCCAGCGACAGAGCCGGCAGCGCCTGCTTTCCGACGATCACCGGGTGGACGAACTCGACGGCGATGTGCTCGGCGTCGGTGGCCCCTCCGCCGTTGCCGAACACCAGGAGCTTGCCGCCCCGGTGGAAGCGGGCGGCCATGGCGTGACAGGCCCTGGCAATGTCTTCCGCGCTCTCGACGAGGGCCAGCCCGGGTTCGACCCGCCGGTCGAACTCCCGGACTGCGGCCGTCACCGTGCTGACCGCCGCAGGGCCGCCAGGCCTGATGGGCGAGGTCTCGTCGTCGTCGGGGGCGCGGGGTCGTCGGCGGGTTCGGAGGCCTTCGACTGGGCCAGGGCGTGACGGCAGAGGTACCGCTCGATGGCCAGGTGCGTCTCCGCCAGCGCCTCGACCGCCGCCTGGAGCTGCTCGCCGCCGGCGGGGGTCAGCCGGTACATACGCCGGGCCGGCCCGGTGGAGGACGTGTTCCAGTAGGAGTAGACCGCCCCCCGCTCTTCCAGCGAGCGGAGCGACCGGTAGACGGCGGCCGAGTCGTCGTCGATGCCGAGCGCCTTGAGCCGCGTGACGAGGTCGTACCCGTAGCCGGGTTGTTCCTTCAGCAGCAACAGCAGACACGGTTGGAGGAAGCTTTTCGGCAATCCTCCGGGATACCGGTCCATACGCGCCCCCCGCGTAGAGCGGACCTCTCTCGCCCGGCTGAATCTACTACCGGCCCGGCGGGCTGTCCCGGCGAAACCCCTCTAGTTGCGGTCCCGGATCGGGACGTAGGGCCGTTCGTCGGGTCCGATGTAGAGCTGGCGGGGCCGGGAGATCTTCTGCTCCGGGTCGCCGAGCAGCTCGAGCCAGTGGGACACCCACCCGGCCGTACGGGGGATGGCGAAGAGCACCGGGAACATGTCGATGGGGAAGCCCATCGCCTGGTAGATGAGCCCGGAGTAGAAGTCGACGTTGGGATAGAGCTTGCGGGAGATGAAGTAGTCGTCGGCGAGGGCGATCTCCTCGAGCTTGAGGGCGAGGTCGAGGAGCGGGTTGCGGCCGGTGACCTCGAAGACCCGCTCCGCCGTCGCCTTGATGATGCGGGCCCGGGGGTCGTAGTTCTTGTAGACCCGGTGCCCGAAGCCCATCAGCCGGGCCTTCC
>JAICYE010000510.1 GCA_025934385.1 Acidimicrobiia bacterium
CACCCGGATCTTGCGACCCTCGGCGAAGGCGTCCGCCTCGGCCAGCCCGACATCCGCGATCTCGGGGACGGTGAAGATGGCCGACGCCGCCTTCTCGTAGTCGAGATGGCGGTGGCTGCGGGTGTGCAGGCCCATGACGTGCTCGGCGATCTTGCGGCCCTGCATGGCCGCCACCGACGACAGCGGCAGCTTCCCCGACAGGTCGCCGGCCACGTAGATGTGGGGAACGTTCGACTGGAGGTGGTGGGTGACCGGGACGTAGCCGCCGGCGTCGCACTGCACGCCGGCGGCGTCGAGCCCGAGGCCGTCGCTGTTGGGCACGGATCCGATGGCCAGCACGGCGTGGGTGCCCTTGGCCACCCGGCCGTCGTCGCACAGCACTCGAAGCCCATCACCGTCGCGCTCGATTCCCGACGCCCGGGCACCCTTGTACAGCCGCACGCCCCGGCGGAGGAACTCGGCCTCCAGCGCCGCCGCCACCTCCGGGTCCTTCCCCGGGAGCACCTGCTGGCGGGAGACGATCAGCGTCACCTCCGACCCCAGCGACCGGAACATGTGGGTGAACTCCACACCGGTCACTCCGGAGCCGATGACGACGAGATGCTCCGGGATCTCCTTTGGCGGGTAGGCCTGGCGGGTCGTCAGCACACGTTCCCCGTCGACCTCGGCCCAGTCGGGGATCCGGGGCCGGGAGCCGGTGGCCAGGAGGAGGGCGTCGGCCTCGATCTCCTCCACCCCATCGGCGGTCTCGGCGATGACGTGGTGGGGGCCCTTCAGCCGGCCCGTCCCCTGGATCATGCGGACACCCTGCGATCCCAGCAGGCCGCAGATCGAATGGTGCAGCCGATGCTCGATGCCGGCGATGCGGGCCCGCAGGGCGCCGAGGTCCAGCCGGCCCTCGGCGGCCAGGCCCATCCCCTCGGCCCGCTGCAGCTCCGACAGGAACCCGCCGGTGGCGATCATGGCCTTCGACGGAACGCAGTCCCACAGGTGGGCGGCGCCCCCGACCAGATCCCGCTCGATCAGCGTGACCTCGGCCCCGAGCCGGGCGGCGACGGTGGCGGCCGTGTTGCCCCCCGGCCCCCCGCCGACGATGACGAACCTCATACTCATGGCCGCAAAGGCTAACGGCCCGAGAACACCGCCTTCCCGGGGCCGTTCTCGAAGAAGCTCTCGATGCCGGTGGCGGCGTCCTCGGTGACGATCACCTGGCCGAACAGCGTGCGCTCGAGGTCGAGGCCCTCGGCCAGCGGCCCGTCGAGGCCGCCCTCGACCGCCCGCTTCGACAGGCCCATGGCCAGCACCGCCCCCCGGGCGAACGAGGCCGCCCAGTCCAGGGCGGCGTCGAGGTAGCCCTCCACCGGCACGACCCGGTCCACCAGGCCCATCGCCAGCGCCTGGTCGGCCCGGACGTGGCGGCCCGTCCAGATCATCTCCTTGGCCCGGGCCGGACCGACGAGGCGGGGCAGGCGCTGGGTGGCGCCAGCGCCGGGGAAGACGCCGAGGGCGATCTCCGGCACGCCGAGGCGGGCGTTCTCTGACGCCAGCCGAAGGTCGCAGGCCAGCGCCGCCTCGAGGCCGCCGCCGAGGGCGAAGCCCGACACCGCCGCGATCACGGGGCGGGGGATGGCTGCCAGCCCGTCGAAGGCCCGCCGGAAGTTCTCGAGCAGCGGCGCGTCGCCCCGCAGCTGGCCGATGTCGGCGCCGGCGGCGAAGACCTTCTCCGAGCCGGTGACCACCACGGCCTTGAGGTCGGCGTCGGCGGCCAGCGCCTCGACGTGGTCGGCCAGTTCGGCGAGGAACTCGGCGGAGAGGGCGTTCATCGGCGGGCGGTTGAACCGGATGAGCTCGACGCCGTTGCCGCGCCGTTCGGTGAGAAGGAATTCGGCCATGGGCCGGAACGCTACGAGAGCGTCTCGGCCAGCAGCGACTCGGCGGCGCTCAGGACCATGGCGACACTGAGCCCGCGCAGGCAGCGGTGGTCGATCGGGCACTCCCAGTGCCCGCAGGGGCTGCACGGCACGGCGTGCCGCACGACGCGATGCCGGCGCTGGTCCAGCGGCGCCCAGCGGCGCGCGTCGGCGGGGCCGAACAGCACGACACTCGGGGTGTCGCGCGCCACCGCCAGGTGCGCCGGGCCGGTGTCGTTGCTGATGAACAGGTCGAGCGCGTCAATCACCGCCGCCAAGCCGCCCAGCGAC
>JAICYE010000096.1 GCA_025934385.1 Acidimicrobiia bacterium
GCTCGCCCGCAGCTCCCCGGCCGACGGGCCCTGCGGCGCGGCCGGCCGCTGGCCGAGGGGGCCCGGCGCCGCTTCCGCCGCCACCGCCAGCCCGGGGACGAGGACGTCGCCCGGCCGCGGCCCGTCGGCCAGCTCGCCCGCCACCCGGCGCAGCGAGTAGCCGAGCCGTTCCAGGGCCCGGCCCCAGGTGGCGGCCTGGACCGAGACGCCGTCGGGCCCGCCGAGGCGGAACGAGAGGATGGAGGCGAGCAAGCCGTCAGGCGGCGGTGGGAACTTCGGCGTCGGCATCGGCCCGGGCCTCGGCCGCCGCCACCCGCCGCCGGGTCGCAGGGTTGCGGCTGCAGTGGAACACGACGTCGATCAGCCCGACCATCATGATGAGATCGCCGAACGACAACGACTGCCGCAGCGCCGGCACGAGGATGATGTCGCCCAGCGGCTTCAGCTTGTCGGACGGGCGCTGCGCGTGGTGCTTCGTCGTGGTGGCCACGGCCGCCTGCGGCGCCCGGATGGGCATTCCCCGGTCGAGGGTGATGACGGCGCCGTTGAGGGCGATCCCGACCGCCACCACCGCCAGGCCCCGCAGCCGGAAGTTGAGCGCGCAGAACAGCAGCAGGAAGGCGTAGGACACGACGAGCAGCGCCGACGCCAGGTGGCCGACCGTCCCCCGGGTGGGGTGGAGCACCTCGAGGCCCATCTGGATCCCGACGGCCGCCCCCAGCACGCTCGGGCGGCGGAGCTCGGTGGCGGCGATGCGGCGGAGGCTGCCGCCGCTCACCAGGGCCAGACCGACCGCCAGGGCCACCGTCACGAACAGGAACGACATCACCCCATAATGTCGCTCCCACAACCGGATGAGGAGGACCCCTGTGGAGCAGGTCCGCTACGAGGTCGACGGGGCGGTGGCCCGGGTCACGATCGACCGTCCCGAGCGCCACAACGCCATGTCGTTCCAGGTCATGTCCGAGCTGGGCGAGGCTTTCGCCGCCGCCAAGGCTGACGACGACGTCCGCGTCGTGGTGCTGACCGGCACCGGCGACCGGGCCTTCTGCGCCGGGGCCGACCTCGGCGGCATCGGCAGTAACGCCGGGGCCACCCGCATGCACGAGGCCCGGGGCGGCCCGGCGGCGCTGTTCAAGGCGCTGTGGCACCTGGGCAAGCCGACGATCGCCCGGGTGCGGGGCTACTGCCTGGCCGGCGGCTTCGGGCTGGCCCTGTCCTGCGACTTCGTGGTGGCGTCGGAGGACTCCACGTTCGGCGCCCCGGAGATCGACATCGGCCTGTGGCCGTACCAGATCACCGTGCCACTCATCCGGTCGATGCCGCCCAAGGTGGCGCTCGACCTCATGCTGACCGGCCGGAAGGTGAAGGCGGCCGAGGGCCAGCGGATGGGTTTCGTGTCGCGCCTCGTGCCGGCCGACGCGCTCGACAAGACCGTCGACGAGCTGGCTGCCACGCTGGCGGCGAAGTCGGCGGTGGTCACCCGCTGGGGCCGCACCTCGTTCTACCGGGCCGTCGACATGGCCGGCGAGGAGGCCCTCGACTACCTCCACGCCATGCTGACGGTGGCCACCCACACCGACGACGCCACCGAGGGCCTGACCGCCTTCGCCGAGAAACGACCGCCCAAGTGGACCCACCGGTGACAAAGTGTCGCTGCTGCCCCGGGAGGTCGGAGTGAAGAACGTCGCGATCGCCTTTCTCATCGCCCTGAGCATCGGGACGACCGGCTGTAGCAAAGGCTCCGGCAGCGGGTCGAACGCCTCGGCCACCACACCTTCTTCGGCGACGGCGTCCTCACCCACCAGCCCCCCCGCCACCGGGCCGGTGACCGACGCCGACGTCGCCGAGGTCGACCAGATCCTCCACCGCCTCGACAGCGAACTCGGCCGGCTCGACTCCGACATGGCCACCGGCGAGGGGGAGGTGCAGTGACCCCGCCGGCCATCCGCAAGGCGCTGGTCGTGGCGGCCGCCCTGGCCGTCGGGGCCACCGGCTCGGTGGGGCTGCGCCCCCGCCCCGCCGGCGCGCAGCAGGTCCGCCTCGCCGCCGCGAAGCAGGTGGCCACCGCGGCCATCACCCGGCGGGTGCTGGCCCTTCGGGAGCTGAGCACCGCGGCCAAGGCGATCGCCCGGCTGAGCGACGCCGACCGGAGCACCCTCACCAGCCAGCTGCAGGACCAGGTGAACGGCCTCACCAGCCTCAACGCCAAGATCCAGGGTGACGGCGACGAGGCCACCGTCCGGGCCGACGCCGGCGCCATCATCACCGACTACCGCGTCTACGTCCTCACCGTCCCCAAGGCCCGGGGCGTCGTCGTGTCCGACATCGAGCTCACCGCCGAGGACCGGCTGTCGAAGCTGGCCGACCGGCTGCAGACGATGATCGACCAGGCTTCTGGGAAGGACACGACGAAGGCCCGGGCCGACCTCGCCGCGCTCCGGGCCAAGCTGACCGCGGTCACCGGGATGGTCTCGCCGCTGCCGGCGGCGCTGCTGGCCCTCCAGCCGTCGGGCTACCCCGGGAACCGCACGATGCTGGAGCAGGGCCGGGCCTCCCTGCGGACGGGCCGGCAGACGCTCGGCGACGCCGCCACCCTGGCCCGCACGGTGATCGCCGACCTCAAGTAGGGAGCAGCCGAAGCCGATGTTCGATCCCGCCGTCGCCGCCGTCGAAGGAGCACTGGCCGCCGGCGCGGAGTACGCCGACGCCCGTGTCGTCGTCTCCCGCCGCCAGAATCTCGAAGCCCTGAACGAGACGATCGAGGCCCTCGACCAGTCCGAGTCGGCCGGCGTCGGCGTCCGGGCGTTGATCGGGTCGTCGTGGGGCTTCTTCGCCACCGCGGAGGCGGAGGACGCCCGCCGGGCCGGGGAGGCGGCGGCCGCCATCGCCCGGGCGTCGGCCACCGTGGCCGGCCCCCCGCTGGTGCTGGCCGACGTCCCCGTCCGGGACGACACCTACGAGACGCCCCACGACGAGGACCCGTTCGCCGTGTCGCCGGCCGAGAAGGCCGACCTGCTCCTCGGCGTGACGAAGACGATGCGGGCGGTCGACGGGGTGGCACTGGCCCGGGCCTTCCTCACCGCCTGGGACACCAGGAAGTGGTTCGTCTCCAGCCAGGGCCACCGGATCAGCCAGCACCTGGTGGAGTGCGGCGGCGGGATGGACGCCACCGCCGTCGGCGAGGCCGAGACGCAGCGCCGCTCCTACCCCCAGGCCTTCGGCCAGTTCGAGTCGGGCGGCTACGAGGTCATCCGGCGCTTCGACCTGCCCGACAACGCCGAGCGGGTGGCCGCCGAGGCGGTGGCCCTGCTCTCAGCCCCGCAGTGCCCCGAGGCCACCACCGACCGCGTGCTGGAGACGAGCCAGGTCGCCCTCCAGATCCACGAGTCGGTCGGCCACGCCATCGAGCTCGACCGCATCCTCGGCTGGGAGGCGGCCTTCGCCGGGACGTCGTTCCTCGAGCTGCCCCGGCTCGGCAGCCTGGTCTACGGCTCGCCGTTGATGAACGTCACCGCCGACGCCACGCTGCCGGGCGCACTCGGCACGTTCGGCTACGACGACGAGGGCACGCCGGCCCAGCGGGTCGACATCGTCAGGGAGGGCACCTGGGTCGGCGTCCTGTCCGGGCGGGACTCCGCCGCCGTGGCCGGCCTGCCCCCCGGCGGCATGGTGCGGGGCGACGGCTACAACCGCCTGCCGATGGTCCGGATGACCAACGTCGGCCTCGTCCCGGGCGGGTCGTCGCTCGACGAGATCATCGCCGCCACCGACGATGGCGTCCTCATGGCCACCAACCGGTCGTGGTCGATCGACGACAAGCGGCTCAACTTCCAGTTCGGGTGCGAGATCGCCTGGGAGATCAGCGGCGGGCGGCTCGGCCGCATGCTCAAGAACCCGACCTACACCGGGATCACCCCCCAGTTCTGGGCCGCCATGGACATGCTGGCCGGCGGCTCGGAGTGGATCCACTGGGGGGTTCCCAACTGCGGGAAGGGCCAGCCGATGCAGACGGCCCACACCGGGCACTCCGCCGCCCCGGCCCGGTTCCGGGACGTGCGCGTGGGGGTGAAGGGGTGACCGCGCTGTCCTCTCCGGGGACACCCCGGACCCCGGGCGAAACGCAGGTGTGCGAGCAGGTGCTCGAGTTCGTCGGCACCCGGGCCGAGGCTCAGGTCACCGTCCACCGGACCCGTCCGGCGCTGACCCGTTTCGCCAACTCCTTCATCCACCAGAACGTCGGCGAGGCCGGTGTCTCCGTCAGCCTCAAGGTGGCGCTGCCCGACGGGCGGGTCGCCGCCGCGTCGACCACCCGGGCCGATGCGGCCGGGCTGGCGGCGCTGGTCGACGGCGCCCTGGCCGCCGCCGCCCTCCGGCCGGTCGACCCCGACTGGCCCGGCCTGGCCCCGCCGGCGCCGGTGGCCGACGTCGACCACCACGACCCCGCCACCGAGGAGGCCACGCCCGACGAGCGGGCCCGCCGGGTGCGGGCCTTCGTCGACGCCGACCGCTCGCTACGGGCGGCCGGCTACTGCGACACCGACGGCGGTACCACGGCCTTCGCCAACTCCGCCGGCCAGCGGGCGGAGGGGCGGAGCAGCCGGGCCACGATCGACGGCATCCACCAGACGACCGACTCGGCCGGGTCGGGCCACGCCACCGCCGTCCGCCTCTCCGACATCGACGCCGCCGGCGTCGGTGCGGCGGCGGCCGACCGCGCCCGGCGTTCGGAGGCCGCGGCCGAACTCGAGCCGGGGGAGTACGAGGTCGTCCTCGAACCGGAGTGCGTGGCCACGATCCTGATCTTCCTGGCCTTCTACGGGTTCAACGCCAAGCAGGTCATCGAGGGCCAGTCGGCCGTCCGGCTCGGCGAGCCCCAGTTCGACCCAATGGTGTCCATCTGGGACGACGCCACCGGCCCCGACGCCCTCGGCGTGGCCTTCGACGCCGACGGCACGCCGAAGCGCCGCCTCGACCTCGTGCGGGCCGGCGTCTCCACCGCCCTGGCCCACGACCGCCGCACGGCGAAGAAGATGGGCGCCGAGAGCACCGGCCACGCCGTCGGCGAGAGCGACGCATACGGGGCCATCCCCTCGAACCTGTTCCTGGGCCCGGCCGACGCCTCCTTCGGCGCCGGCACCGCCGACCTGATCTCCGCCGTGGGCCGCGGCCTGCTGGTCACGACGTTCAACTACTGCCGGATCCTCGACCCGAAGACGCAGGTGGTGACCGGCCTCACCCGCAACGGTACGTTCCTCATCGAGGACGGGAAGGTCCGGGGCGGGGTGAAGAACCTCCGCTTCACCCAGAGCTTCGTCGAGGCGCTCGGTCCGGGCAACGTCCTCGGCGTCGCCCGGGAGGCCCGCTTCGCCGACTCGGAGTTCGGGGCCGGGCTCGTCCACTGTCCCGCCCTGCGCCTCGGCCGCTGGCGGTTCACGGGAGGGGCGCGGGGCTGACCCGGTAGCCGGGGCTCTGGTCCCGCTCGTCGGTGTGCAGCGCCAGGCGCACGACGACGGGATTCATCACTCCGAGCATCATGGCCGGCACCGCGATCCCGGAGTCGTTGAGGGCCATGCCCAGCAGCGCCGCCACCAGCAGGCCGACGAACGCCGGGCGCATCTCCGGTGCGCGGCGGCGGATCGCCTCGAGGCGGGGTGACGATCCGTAGGCCAGCCAGGCGATGAAGGCCAGCACCGACGGCACCAGCGGGATCCAGATCGACGTCGGCAGCACCGACAGGTTCTCGGAGATCTTGCGCTGGACCGCGTCGCTGAACGGCTGCAGCCCCCGGTGGCCGATCTGCTCGAACAGGCGGCCGAGATGCGTTCGATCACCGGCCGGCCGGCGCAGGTCGAGGAAACCGAGGGCGACGACGGCGGCCACCGCCCCGGCGCCGAGCGCCGCCAGCCGCCGCCAGGAGACCCTGATCCCGCTCAGCCCCAGCACCACCAGGGCGAAGGCGGGGACCGAGGCGAGGACGCCGCCGACGTCCGAGCCCCAGAACGGCATCCCGTCGGCGACGAGGGCGACGACGAGGACGGCGCCGGCGGCCCCGACGCCCCGTCGCCCGCCGAGCAGGTTGGCCAGCAGCCCGGCGAGGAGGACGGCGGCCGCCGCCACCTGGGCGTAGGTGAGGTTGCCGAATCCGGCGAAGCGTCCGCCGACGGTGGGGGAGTAGCCGAACACCGTGCTGATCTGGAGATGCCCGCCGCTGACGACGTCGACGACGTGGAGGGCCAGCAGCAGCCCGAGCAGCGCCACCAGCGGCCGCATCGTGCCCCGCAGCGCCAGGGCCCCGGCGGCCAGCACGACGCCGCCGACGATCACCAGCGCCAGGTACGGCCCGACGGTGTCGAGGTCGAGCACCGCCCCGAGGAACGTCAGCGGCACCACGGCCAGCAGCCACAGCCCGACGAAGTCGAGCCCCCGGCGCAGCCCCCGCCGTCCGGGGTGGCGGGCCAGGACGAACCCGACGACCAGCGACAGGAGGATCTCGATCGCCACGTAGGTGCCGGCCACCGGGCCGAGCATCCGGTCCCGGAAGCGGGCCTCCCGGTCGGCCTCGACGAACCGGGCGACCGGCGGCGCCGTCCACGACCGGGGATGGACGTCGTAGGCCCGGCCCTCCATCGAGTCGGTCCGGGGGAGTCCGAGCAGGTCGAGGACGGTGGGGCCGAGGTCGGGCAGGGTGACGTAGCCGGCCCGCCGGGTGGTGGCGGAGTCCAGCAGCCCCGGCCGCACCCCCGGCGCCCGCAAGGCCGCAACGGTGAGGTGCACGCCGTCCCAGGGATCCGACGGCCCGGTGACGATCACCGCGTCCCGCTGGAAGTCGACGTCCGCCAGCACCCGCCCGATGAGCGCGTCGGCCGTTTCGAGCGCTCGTCGGCCGAGCTGTGGGTCCGACAGGTGCCCCGGCGGGATGCCGTGCTGGAAGGCCTGGACCCGGGCGAGGTCCGACGCCTCGAAGAGGATCACCGCCCGCCCGGGGAGGTCCCATGCCGCCCGGAAGGCCCGGAGCGCCGCCTCGGCGTCGAGGCTCGAGCCCGTGGCCCGACTGGAATCCAGCCGGATCAATCCCCGACTGACATCGCCGGCGGGTACCACGCCGTCGTGGTCGACGAGGGCCAGAGCCGCTTCCCGGTGGTAGGTCGACGCGTCGTAGGGCGGCGTGGCGAGGTCGGCGGCGGGGTCGGCCGGCCCGATGGCCGAATCGGCGTTGGCCACGACCCCTCGGGCCACTCCGCCCCGGGCCAGCGCAGACCCGAGCGCGCCGATCTCAGCTCCCCGGTGCCGGCTGCGGGCGTCCCGGGCCAGTTCGCCGACGCCGGTCGCCACGACACTCCCCGGGGGGCCCGTGACCGGCGGGCCGGGATGAAGACCGGCCGAACCGGGCCCGGGCCCGCTCGGCCCCGGCTCGCCGGCGTCGAAGGCGAGGCCCTCCACCGCCGGGACACCGGCC
>JAICYE010000218.1 GCA_025934385.1 Acidimicrobiia bacterium
CGACGACCCGGGCCTTGGCCTCCAGCTGGGCCCGGCTGGGCAGCGGCGCCGCCTCGGAGAACGGCAGCGGCGGAACGTCCTTGACCGCCTCGGCCATGAAGTCGTGCCAGATCATCGACGGCAGGCTGCCGCCGACCACGTGGTCGACACCGTGCACGTTGGCCATCGCCACGTTGGCCCGGGGGTAGCCCATCCACACCGCCGTCGACAGCGTCGGGGTGTAGCCGACGAACCAGGCGTTCTCCCAGTTCTCCGACGTGCCGGTCTTGCCCGCCGCCGGGCGGCCGATGTCGGCCCGGCGTCCGGTGCCCTTGGCGATGACGCCCTGGAGGATGGCGGTGACATTGTCGGCCACCGGCCCGGACAGCACCCGCTGCCCGGCGGGTGTGCGGTTGTCCTCCACCGTGTCGCCGTGGGCGCCGAGGATCCGCACCACCGGCGTCGGCTCGACCCGTTGGCCGTGATCGGCGAAGACGCCGTAGGCCGAGGCCATCTCCAGCGGCGAGACCTCCTGGGTGCCGATGGCCAACACGCCGTAGAGCTTCTGGCTGAGGTCGATGCCCTTGATGCCCATCCGCAGGGCCAGTTCGGCCGTCGGCCGTACGCCGACGTCGGCGATGAGCTGGGCGAAGACGGTGTTGATCGACTTCTGCGTGGCGGTGCGGAGGTCGACCCAGCCGTAGGACTGGTGGCCGTAGTTGTGGACGGGCTTGTCGAACCCCCGGGGCTGCACCGCCGACGGCCCCCGGTAGCGCTTGTCGGGCGTGAACCCCGACTCGAACGCCTTGGCCAGCACGAACGGCTTGAACGACGAGCCGGCCTGGCGGCCGGAACCCCCGCCGAGCCGGCCGAGGGCCAGGTTGACCTGGGAGGTGTCCCAGTTGCGGCCCCCGACCAGCGCCCGGACGAACCCGGTCTGCGGCTCGACGGCCACCAGCGCCGCTTCCGGGTCCTTCGGGTTGTCGAGGCGGGCGACGGCGGCATCGGCGGCGTCCTGCAGATGTTGATCGAGCGTCGTCTCGATCCGGAGGCTGCCGCCGTAGACCTGTTGCGGCGTATAGCCCTTCACGTTGAGCAGGTAGGTGCGGAGGTAGTCCATGAAGAAGGGGTAGTGCGTTTCCGGCCGGGGCGGCGGGTGCACCACCGGGCGCTCGGCCCGGGCCGCGGCCAGCTCGTCGGGCGTGGCAAGGCGGTAGCGGGCCAGCAGGTCGAGCACCAGGAGGCGGCGGTGCTCGGCCAGTGCCGGGTTCGCCCGGGGCGAGTAGAGGCTGGGGGCGGGGATCACCCCGGCCAGCAGCGCCGCTTCCGACATCGTCAGTTCCCTGGCCGGCTTGCGGAAGTAGGACTGGCTGGCCGCCTCGACGCCGAAGGTCGACTCACCGAGATAGACGGTGTTGAGGTAGCGGGCCAGGATCTCGTCTTTGGAGTAGACCCGTTCGGCCTGCACGGCCAGCAGCGCTTCCTTGGCCTTGCGGCCGATGGTGCGCTCGCTGCCGGTGTAGAGGTTGCGGATCAGCTGCTGAGTGATGGTGGAGGCGCCCTGCACGTAGCGCCCGGCCCGCAGGTCGGTGTGGAGCGCCCGCACGATGCCCTGCCAGTCGACGCCCCGGTGATGGAAGAAGCGGTGGTCCTCGGCCGCCACCACCGCCCGCCGGATGGTGTCGGGGATGTCCTTGGCCGAGATCTCCACCTGGCTCTCGGCGCCCTTGAACTGGCCGATCGGCGTGCCGTCGAGGGCGTAGACCGTCGAGGCCTGCGCCGCCGGCTGGGGCCGTTCCTCGGGGAGGTTGACCGGCAGAGGGAGGAGCACGTAGGTGGCCACGGCGGTGACGGCGGCCACCAGGGCCACCACGACGACGACGACGCTCGTGACACTCAGTTTGAAGACGGTCCGGAGCGCGCCGAGCGCCGCTCGCATGGGCGTGAATCGCGGGCCGAGCCGGTGGGCGATGGGCGCCGCGCCGGCTGCGCTGGCCGCGCTGGCCGCGCCGGTCGGAGGCAAGGCCAGTTCGGCGTTGGTCGCCGACAACCCCTTCCTCCCCCGGGAAAGGACACTCATACTGTCGCCGGGCCCCAGCCTGCTCTTCGCAGCCCTTCCTCCGTGCTCAAGAGTCCCACAACGTTCGGGCTTCGTCCATGGATCCGGCGGTGCCCTGCGCCTACGCTGGGGAACCGTGAAACTCATTGCACACACCATCAAAGCCACGGTGCTCACCGGGCTGCTCGTCCTGGCGCTACCGGCCGTCGGCCGGGCCGGCGCCGAGGCGGGCACCGTCGAACTCACAATGTCGAACTTCCGCTTCTGCGCCGGCCCGACGTGCTCGCCGACCGACCAGGGTTACGTGCGAACCAAGAACGGTCCGGTGGCCGGCACCGACAACCCGACCGCGGTCGTCGACGTCCCCGAGGGCGCCACCGTCCGTTGGACCTACCGCGATGTCGGGCCCGGGTCCTGCGACTTCTTCTCGCAGTGCCCCGGCCACAACGTGCACATCGAGGACGGCTCGGCCGACGGCGCCAAACGCGGCTTCGTCAAGGCCCGGAGCGGCGCCGGCGTCGTCACCTTCCCGATCAACCAGCCGGCGGGGACGCTCATCCGCTACTTCTGCAGCGTGAACCAGCACTACCAGCTGGGGATGACCGGCCTGCTCCGGGTCGTTCCGGCCGGGGGTGGCAAGGCAGGCTGACCGGGCGCTGACCGGCGGCTCGATCGCTTGCCGGACAATCGAGTTCACTTGCGAAACTGACTTCGGCTAGGGTGTCGGCCGTGCGGGTGGCGGTCGGTGTCGCAGCGGTGCTCACGGCGGAGGACATCGACTTCGTCGTCGAGGCCGACCGGCTCGGCGCGCACTCGGTTTGGGTCCCCGAGGCCTGGGGGCAGGACGCCCTCACGCCGCTGGCCTACCTCGCCGCCCGGACGGGCCGCATCCGGCTCGGGTCGGGCATCGTCCAGCTCGGCGCCCGGACGCCGGCCAACCTGGCCATGTCGGCGCTGTCGCTCCAGGCCTTGTCCGGCAACCGGTTCCTGCTCGGCGTGGGCACGAGCGGGCCGCAGGTGATGGAAGGCTGGCACGGTGTGCGGTTCGGCTCGCCGCTGGCCGCCACCCGGGAGACGATCGAGATCGTCCGGAAGGTGGCAGCCGGCGAGCGGCTGGAGTACCACGGCCGCGTCTTCGACCTGCCGCTGCCCGGCGGCCCCGGCCGGGCGATCCGGTCGATGCTGGCGCCCTCGCCCGTCCCCGTCTACATCGCCGCCCTGGGGCCGAAGAACCTGGCCCTGACCGGCGAGATCGCCGACGGCTGGATCGGGAACGCCTTCCTGCCCGAGTGCGCCGAGGCGTTCCTGGAGTTTCTCCGGACCGGCGCGGCGGCCAGCGGGCGCTCTCTGGCCGCCCTCGACCTCCTCATCCCGGTGGCGGTCGAGTTCACCGACGACGTCGACGAGGCCGCCGCCCGCCACGCCCGGGGCTACGCCTTCACCATCGGCGCCATGGGCGGCAAGGAGACGAACTTCTACAATGCCGCCTTCGCCCGGCAGGGCTTCGCCGACGACGTCGCCGCCGTGCAGTCCCTCTGGCTGGACGGGCGCCGGGAGGAGGCCGCCGGTCGCGTGCCGCTGGAGTTCGGCCTCAGGACCAACCTGCTGGGGACGCCGGCGATGGTGAAGGACCGGCTCCGGCTCTACCGGGCGGCGGGCATCACCACTCTGCAGGCCAAGCTGGCCGGCGACGTCCGGTCCAAGCTCGACACCCTCGCTCTGCTCATCGATCTCGTCAACGAAGTCAACGAGGAGGAACCATGACCTGGTCCGCCGTCCCCCGCACCGTCGACCGTCTGATCGTCGACATCGACGCCCCCTTCGACGAGTTCCGGGCCCGCTACGAGGCGGCGGTCCCGGCCTACGACCTCACCGGCCTGACGGAGGTCACCGACTGGAGCGACGTGCAGGCCGACGCCGACCGGGCCGCCCCCAACGGATTCCTGCGCTACGGCACCATCGAGGCCGGCCCGCTCTTCGCCATCGCCGGCCACAAGGCCCGCTCGGTCGTCTATCTCATGGGCAACCACACGATCGCCGAGACGATGTACGGCCACGATCCCGGCATCATGCTCTACGCCCCGCTCCGCACCGTCCTCTACGAGGACGGCAACGGCGGCACCCACTTCGCCATCGACCGGCCGAGCCACCAGTTCGGCAGCTTCGGCGACCCCGACATCGCCGCCACCGGCCGCCTCCTCGACGCCAAGCTCGCCGCGCTGTTCAACGCCCTCGGCCTCGCCGTCCCCGACGGCCTGACCTGACCCGCCCCGCCGCCGGCATTCCAGCGCTGTTCCCCAGCACCACCCGTGGTGCTGAAGGCCCTCATAGGGCTTCGATCACGACCGGTCGTGCCGAGGCACGGACCTGACCTCCTGGAGCGACTCCTTCCGACCTGAGCACGCACAATGGGCCGATGCAACTCCATGTGCCCATGGTCGGGCGGGATCCGGCCGAGACCCACCGCACCTCGACGCCGCTCGAGCTCTTCTTCGACCTCGTCTTCGTGGTGGCCGTGTCGCAGGCCGCGTCGGCGCTCCACCACGGCCTCGTCGACGGGCACGCCGGCGAGGCGATCACCGGCTTCCCGCTGGCGTTCTTCGGGGTGTGGTGGGCGTGGATGAACTTCACCTGGTTCGCCTCGGCCTACGACACCGACGACGTCGTCTACCGCCTCGCCGTACTGGTCCAGATCACCGGCGCGCTGATCCTCGCCGCCGGAGTCCCCCGGGCCATGGCCCACCGGGACTTCGGCATCATGGTGCTCGGCTATGTCACCATGCGCCTGGGCCTGGTGGGGCAGTGGCTGCGGGCCGCCGCCTTCCATGAGGACGGGCGGGCCTGTGCCATCCGCTACGCCGCGGGCGTCACCGTGGCCCAGATCGGCTGGGCGGCCAGCCTCGCCCTGCCGGACAGGGCCGCCACCGTCGCCTTCCTCCTGCTGGTGGCGCTGGAGCTGGCCGTGCCGTTCTGGGCCGAGGCCCACAACCGCACGCCCTGGCATCCCGGTCACATCGCC
>JAICYE010000099.1 GCA_025934385.1 Acidimicrobiia bacterium
AGTCGACGATGAGGCCGAGCTTCTCCATCTCGGTCCCCGACGACTCCCGGGTCAGCTGCGTGAGCTTCTCCCGGTCCCGGATCATCTCCTCCACGGTCATGTTGCCGACGATGGCCCGGAGGTGGCCGGCGAAGACGTTGTGGACGCGGGCGTCCATCTGGTCCTGCTGGTCGAGGAACCGCCGGGCGGCGTTGGCGATCGACGTGAAGTCGTCGCCGACCTTGAAGATGACCACGCCCCGGATGCCGAGCGGGATCCCCTGGTGGGTGACGCAGTCGATCGACAGCTCCGACTCCCGCAGGTCGAGCGAGAGCCGGCGCACCGTCTGCACGCCGGGGACGATGAGCGTGCCCTTGCCGGTCGTGATCTTGAAGCCCAGGCTCTCCGACACGGCGTCGCTCGGGGTGTGCTCCCGGAGCCCGGAGATGATCAGCGCTTCGTTGGGTTCGGCCACCCGCCACATCATCTTGAAGAGGATGAACAGGACGATGACGGCTCCGAGAACGGCCCCACCGATGATTCCGGCCATGGTGCGCCTCCTTCGAGGCCAGCGGTCACATGCGGGTGACGACGACGGTGCGAGGCGGGAAGTACTCGACGACGACGATGCGGCTCCCGACCGGGATCGTCTCGTCGCCGTCGGCGGAGTAGGCGTGGAAGGCCTCGCTGCCTCCACGGACCTCCACCATGACCTCGCCGAGGCGCCCGGGGGCGATCGTTCCGGTGACCCGGCCGATCTTCCCGATCATCTGGTGGTCGGCCATGGCGCCGGCTTCAGGACTCCAGTTCTTTCGGCGGCGGGCCGCCCTCGGGCAGCTCCGCCTTCAACCGGGCCAGCTCGGCGTCGACCTGGGCGGCGGCGTCGACCCGCCCGAGCTCGGCGTCGATCCGGTCGCCGGGCGTCGACAGGTCGTCGAGCGCCCCCGACGCCAGCAGCTCGTCGATCGCTCCTGCTCGAGATTGCATCGCTAGCGTCTTGTCTTCCGCCCGCTGCACGGCCAGCCCGATGTCGCCCATCTCCCCGGAGATGCCCGACAGGGCTTCGCCGACCTTGGTCTGGGCCTCGGCGGCGGTGTAGCTGGCCTTGATCGTCTCCTTGCGGGTGCGGAACACCTCGACCTGGGCCAAGAGGCGCTTCGACGCCTCGGTCAGCTTCATCTCCTCGGCCAGCAGCTGGGCGTGCTGGGCCTGGAGCGCCTCGAGTTCCGGTTCGATGGCCGCCCGGCGGGTGAGGGCCTCCCGGGCCAGGTCCTCCCGGTCGGCGGCCACGGCCCGCCGGGCCTGTTCGAAGAGCTTGGCCGCCTTGGCCTGGAGCTGCTGGCCCTGCAGCTCGAGCCGCTTGCGGGACGTGGCGACGTCGACGAGGCCCCGCTTCACCTTCTGCAGCATCTCCAGCTGCCGCTGGTAGGAGTAATCCAGCGTCTCCCGGGGATCCTCCATTCGGTCGATGGCCTTGTTGGCCTTCGCTTTGAAGACCCCCGAGAAGCGCTGCCACAACCCCATGGCCGAAACGCTAGTCGCGTTCGTTGCCGCCCAGCCCGGGTGTCTCAGCTGCCCTTGTCGGCCGTCCAGGCCAGGAGCTCGTCGGCGCTCTTCGTGTTGACGACCCGGTCCGGGGCGACGCCGCAGTCGGCCGCCCGCTCGCAGCCGTAGACCTGCCACTCGAGCTGGCCCGGGGCGTGGGCGTCGGTGTCGATCGCCACCTGGCAGCCCATCTCGAGGGCCAGCCGCAGCAGCCGCCTCGGCGGATCGAGGCGCTCGGGACGGGAGTTGATCTCGACCGCCGTCCCGAAGCGCTGGCAGGCGGCGAAGACGAGCTCGGCGTCGAACTCCGACTCCGGTCGGCCCCGGCCCACGACCAGCCGGCCGGTGCAGTGGCCGAGGATGTCGACGTGGGGACTGGCCGCCGCCACCACCATCCTTTGCGTCATCGGCTCCCGCTCCATCCGCAGCTTGGAGTGGACGCTGGCCACGACGATGTCGAGCTCGGCCAGCAGCGCCTCCTCCTGGTCGAGCGACCCGTCCAGGAGAATGTCGACCTCGATGCCCGTGAGGATCCGGAACGGTGCCATCTCCTCGTTGAGGGCCCGGACCACCCCGATCTGCTCCCGGAGCCGTTCCGGCGACAGGCCCTTGGCCACGGTCAGGCGGGGCGAGTGGTCGGTGAGGACCATGTACTCGTGGCCGAGGTCGCGGGCGGCCCGGGCCATCTCGTCGATAGGGGAGCCGCCGTCGGACCAGGTGGAGTGGGTGTGGCAGTCGCCTCGCAGCGCCCGGCGGAGTTCGGCGGCCGTCCCGGCGAGGACGGGCTGGCCGTCGCCCTCCACGCTCTTCTGCGCTTCTTCTTCCAGGTGCTGGAGGTAGGACGGCGTGCCGCCGGCCAGGGCCTCCCTGATCACCTTCTCGGTCGTCTCGCCGATTCCCGGCAGCTCCCGGAGCCGCCCGGTGGCGGCCCGCTGCCCGGCCTCGCCCGGCGGCAGCTCCCGCAGGGTCCGCGACGCCGTCCGGAAGGCGCGGACGCGGTAGGTCGGCTGGCGCGAGCGCTCCAGCAGGTAGGCGATGCGGTCGAGGGCGGCGACGGGATCCACGATGTTTTTCTAGTCTCCGCCGCAGCCGCCGCCGCTCACGATCGTCTTGACGACGCCGTTGGCGGTCAGGTCGGTCAGCGATCCGTAGAGATCGCCCTCGGGCGTCACCACGCCGAACTGCGGGCCACCGGGCGGCTCGTTGAAGAGTTCCAGGGCGTTGCCGTACGCCCGCTGCAGGGTGGCCACGGTCACCCCGACGGTGACGCCGTTGGCGGCCTTCAGTGGCGGCCGGTTCCCCCCGGGGTCAGGGGCCGGGTGGGCCGGGTCGTCGACCTGGTACTCCCAGGTGAAGAAGTGGCGGACGCCGGCCTGCCCCCGGGGCGTGGCGCCGTCCGAGAAGAGGACGGCGAAGCCCCGCCAGTTGACCGCCCGCACAACCGTCCCGGGGCAGGCGCCGTAGGGCGTCGAGCCGGGCGCCACCCAGCCGGTGTCGCCGTCGGGCGGCCCCCACCGCAGCGTGAGGCCGGCGATGACCTGGTCGGGGTCGGCGCCGAAGATGAACGCCCCGACGCCATCGCCCTCGAGCACGATCGGCGGCCCCTCGTTGGCTGTCGTCGTCGTGGCCGGCGCAGCGGTGGTGGGCGGCGGCGCCGGCGGTGGGGCGCCGGTCGGCTGGCGGTCGAGGTCGGCGCGCGGCACCGTCGTCGATTCCCGGGCCTGCTGCGCGGCCCGGGCCTTGTTCTGACGGTCGGCCACGTGGATGAGCGCCACCGCCCCCCCGCCGAAGGCGACGATGAGGCCCAGCGCCGCCAGGAGGGCCCCGGGCCGGAACCGGCGGTCGGGCTCCGCCATGGAAGAGGGGGTCAGCCGACCGCCTCGGCCAGCGCGCCGAGGTCGGGCACGACCAGGCTCGGCGGGGTGCCGAGGCGCTCCAGCGGCGCGCCGCCCCGGTTGATCCAGGCCACCGGCATGCCGAAGGCCCGGGCGCCGAAGGCGTCCCACCCGTTGGACGACACGAACAGGATCCGCTCGGCCGGCAGCCCGAAGGCCTTGGTGGCCAACTCGTAGACCGACGGGTGGGGCTTGAACACGCCGACCTCGTCGACGGACAGCACGTGCTCGAACCGGTCCCGCAACCCGGCCGCCGCCAGTCCCGCCTCGAGCATGTCGGGGTTGCCGTTGGAAAGGACCGCCAGCCGGCGCGTCGTCCGCAGCCGGTCGAGGGCGTCGGGCACCTCGGGGTAGGGGCGTACGTCGAGCCACGCCCCGAGGAGCCGGGCCCGGGCCTCCTCGTCGACGACGAGGCCGAACCGGTCGAGGGCGTGGTCGAGGGCGTCGCCCGTCACGGCCCAGAAGTCCGTGTAGCGGCCCATGAGCGACCGCAGCCAGGAGTACTCCAGCTGCTTCTGGCGCCACAGGTCGACGAGCTCGGCTGACTGGGCCGTGACCCCGGCGGCGGCCCGTCCCACCGAAGCGACCTCCAGCAGCGTTCCGTACAGGTCGAAGGCGAGGGCGTCGATGTCCATACCGGCGACTGTAGGGCCGGGTGTCCGGCTCCTAAGATCGGCGGCCGTGCCCGAGCCCTCCCCCGTGGTGGCACGCGGTCGGCAACTGGCGTACATGGCCGTGGCCGGTGCCATCACCGTCCCCGGCGTCGTCTTCTCCCGGATGCACCACCCCCAGGCCCCGGACGCCGTGCTGGCCTTCATCTTCGGGCTGGCCGTGATCGGGGCGGCCTTCCTGCTGTCGTGGGCCGCCGAGGCCGCCCAGCTCGACATCTCCGCCGGGCTGGCCATCGCCGTGCTGGCCTTCATCGCCGTGCTCCCCGAGTACGCCGTCGACCTCGTCTTCGCCCTGAAGGGCGGGCACGCCTATTCGATCCACGGGCCGGTCTGCCAGTCCGTCGCCGACAAGCTGGCCGGCAACGACTCCCCCTGCGCCCTGGCGCTGGCCAACATGACCGGCTCCAACCGGCTCCTGATCGGGCTCGGCTGGACCCTCGTCGTCTTCATCGCCTGGCGTCAGTACCGCCGTCGGGGCGTGCGGGTCGACGGCATCGCCCTGGAGCGATCGCATTCGGTGGAGCTGGCCTTCCTGGCGGTCGCCACCGTGTACTCGCTCACCCTGCCGCTCAAGCGGACGATCACGCTGGTCGACGCCGTCATCCTCGTCGCGTTGTTCGTCGCCTACGTGGTCCGCATCTCCAAGGCGCCGGCCGAGGAGCCGCACCTCGTGGGGCCGGCCGCGCTCATCGGCACGTTCGCCACCGCGAGGCGACGGGCGGCCGTCGTCGGCCTCTTCGTGTCGGCCGCGGTCGTGATCCTGCTCTGCGCCGAGCACTTCGCCACCGCCCTCGTCGACACCGGCCAGACGTTCGGCATCAGCGAGTTCTTCCTCGTCCAGTGGCTGGCGCCGCTGGCCTCGGAGGCGCCGGAGCTGCTGGTGGCCGGCCTCTACGCCTGGCGGCTCAACACCAACGCCGGGCTCGGCACGCTGGTGTCGTCGAAGGTCAACCAGTGGACGCTGCTGGTCGGCACACTGCCGATCGCCTTCGCCCTCAGCTCGGGCACGGTCCACGGCCTGCCGATCATCGCCCGCCAGCGGGAGGAGGTGCTGCTGACCGCGGCCCAGTCGCTGTTCGCCGTGACGACGCTGTGCAGCCTGTCGATGTCACTGCGGGAGGCGTGGTTCCTCTTCGTCCTGTTCTGGGCGCAGTTCTTCACCGGTGCGCTCGTCCCCGCCGACTTCCACGGCGTGGAGCTGGTGTCGTTCTCGGTCGCCTACCTGGTACTGGCCGCCCGCATCCTCGTCCGGGAGCGCCACTGCATCCCCCGGCTGGTGCGGGACGGGTTCCGCGCCTCATACGCAGAGCTGTCGGACGGGGGATAGGCTGCGGAGAGTGGATGATCGCATCGGCGAGGCCTGCGGGGTCTTCGGCGTCTATGCGCCGGGCCAGCCGGTCGCCAAGCTGACCTACTTCGGCCTCTTCGCCCTCCAGCACCGCGGCCAGGAATCGGCCGGGATCGCGGTCAGCGACGGCCAGACGATCACCGTCGTGAAGGACATGGGGCTCGTCACCCAGGTGTTCGACGAGCGCCGGCTGGCGCCGCTCGAGGGTCACCTGGCCATCGGCCAGGTCCGGTACTCCACCACCGGCAAGAGCACCTGGCACAACGCCCAGCCCGTCTACCGCTCGACCGGCGACGCGGGCTTCGCTCTGGGGCACAACGGCAACCTGACGAACACGATCGAGCTGGCCGACGAACTCGGCCTCGACCGCAAGACCGTCGGGTCCGACTCCGACATCGTGGGGGAGTTGCTGGCCCGGGAGTACTCCGACGAGCCCCGCTCCGACGGGAGGGATCTGGAAGGCCCGCTGGAGCGGGTCCTGCCCCGACTGCGGGGCGCCTTCTCGCTGGTCCTGATGGACGATGCCCGCCTCATCGGCGTCCGGGACCCGAACGGGTTCCGGCCGCTGGTGCTCGGCCGGCTGGAGGGCGGCTGGGTCCTGGCCAGCGAGACGGCCGGGCTCGACATCGTCGGGGCGGTGCCCGTCCGGGAGATCGAGCCGGCGGAGATGATCGTGATCGACGCCAGCGGCGTCCGCTCCCGGCGCTACGCCGAGCCCGACCCGAAGCTGTGCCTCTTCGAGTTCGTCTACTTCGCCCGTCCGGACTCGGAGCTGTACTCGCAGAACGTCCACGCCGCCCGGCAGCGGATGGGCGAGGAGCTGGCCCGCCAGGCGCCGGCCAAGGCCGACATGGTCATGCCGGTGCCGGAGTCGGGGGTGCCCGCCGCCCAGGGCTTCGCCCGGGAGTCGGGGATCCCCTATGGCGACGGGCTGGTCAAGAACCGCTACGTCGGGCGGACGTTCATCGCCCCCACCCAGCAGCTGCGGGGGATGGGCGTTCGGCTCAAGCTCAACCCGCTGGTGGAGAACATCGCCGGCAAGCGGCTGGTCGTGGTCGACGACTCGATCGTGCGGGGGACGACGACGCGCCAGATCGTCCAGATGCTGCGGGAGGCGGGGGCCGTCGAGGTGCACCTGCGGGTGTCGTCGCCGCCCTACCGCTGGCCCTGCTTCTTCGGGATGGACACCGGGCGCCGTTCCGAGCTGCTGGCCGCCGACCTGTCGGTGGGCGAGATCCGGAGCTACCTGGGCGCCGACTCGCTGGCCTACCTCGAGCTGCCCCGGCTGGTGGCCGCCACCGGGGCGTCACCGGGAGCCTTTTGCTGCGCATGCCTGACAGGGGATTACCCGGTGCCGATCGTGGAGGAGCTGGCCGGCGAGCCGAACTCGGAGGACGGGGCGCCGGACGCCATCGAGAGCGCTCCGGCCTGAGTCTTCCGGGGTCTCGGATGACCGACTACCGCTCGGCCGGTGTCGACCTGGAGGCGGCCGAGGAGGCCGTTGACCGGATCCGGTCGGTCGTGGCCTCGACGGCCCGGCCCGAGGTCGTCGGCGGCATCGGCGGTTTCGGCGGGTTCTTCGCCCTCGACCCGGGCCGGTGGACGGCGCCGCTGCTCGTCTCCACGACCGACGGGGTGGGCACGAAGTCCGAGGTGGCCCGCCTCCTCGGCCGCTACGACACCATCGGCCTCGACTGCGTGGCCATGTCGGTCGACGATCTCGCCGTCTGCGGCGCCGAGCCGCTCTTCTTCCTCGACTACGTCTCGGTCGGGCGCAACGACCCGGCGATGGTCGAGGCGCTGGTGGCCGGCGTCGCCGACGGCTGCCGGCAGGCCGGCTGCGCCCTGGTCGGCGGCGAGATCTCCGAGCATCCCGGGGTCATGGAGCCGGGCCAGTTCGACCTCGTCGGCTTCGCCGTCGGCGTGG